>CALMCK010000208.1 GCA_937862845.1 uncultured Burkholderiaceae bacterium
GAAAATTGGAAATATGACTTTTTAGATAAATTTGCTATCCGTTGTAGTGGACACACTCCAAGCCAATCTCATCCTGAGTATTGGAATGGTGGTATTAAATGGATTTCCTTAGCTGATAGTAATAGATTAGACCAAGGTTATATTTTTGAGACTACTAAACAAATATCAGACGAGGGGATAAAAAACAGTTCAGCAGTATTATTACCTGCTGAAACGGTTGTATTGTCTCGTGATGCTGGTATTGGTAAAAGTGCAGTTATGTCTGAAACCATGGCGGTGAGTCAACATTTCATAGCTTGGAAATGTGATAACCATGAAAAACTACATAGCTGGTTTTTATATAATTGGTTACAGCTTAATAAGCCCGAATTTGAACGGCAAGCAGTTGGTTCTACAATCAAAACCATTGGATTGCCATATTTTAAAAAATTAAAAATAGCGGTTCCTCCTTTTCCCGAACAACAAAAAATCGCCCAAATCCTGTCCACTTGGGACAAGGCGATTGCGGTGACGGAACAACTGCTTGCCAACAGCCAACAACAGAAAAAAGCCTTGATGCAACAATTGCTCACCGGCAAAAAACGCTTGTTGGATGAGAATGGGGCCAGGTTTGAGGGGGAATGGGAGGAGTTTAGTTTAGGCAATATTGCAAAAGTTTATCAACCAAAAACTATTTCGCAATCTCAGTTAAGCTTTGATGGTTATCCTGTTTATGGAGCAAATGGAATTATTGGCTATTATTGTGACTTTAATCATGAGTTAGAACAAATAGCGGTTACTTGCCGAGGCAGTACTTGCGGTGTAGTAAATTGGACTATGCCTAAATCATGGATTACAGGTAATGCGATGGTTATTAATGTTGATAATAATTCTGCAATAAGTAAAAAATTTCTTTTCTATGTTTTAAGCAATGCAGATTTAAAATATTTGATAACTGGTTCTGGTCAGCCTCAAATTACAGGTGATATTAAAAATCATGTGGTTCATTTGGCATCTTTTAAAGAGCAAAAAGTTATTGCACAAGTTTTAACGATTGCTGACCAAGAAATCGAAGTCTTGCAACGAAAACTTGATTGCTTACAACAAGAGAAAAAAGCCTTGATGCAGCAATTGCTCACAGGCAAACGCCGTGTGAAGGTAGCGGCGTAAAAAGCTGGCATGGGTGGAAAACCACGCATGCCGCTTTTTACAGACCGCATTCACAAACTGCCTGAATCAAACGTTCGGTATGCACAAGATTCAAAGCGGCCTGTATCAAATTTCTTTATTGACCACCATCACACAGGGGAGCCGTGACGTGTCGGAAACCATTTATGCAGCAAAAGCGAAGTTTCAAGAAGAATACAGTGCCAAAATTCCTGCTTTGAGCTTGTTAAACAATTTGGGATGGCGCTATGTGTCGCCTGATGAGGCGCTGCAACAACGTGCAGGAAAACCCGACGAGGTGGTTTTGCGTGAGGTGTTGCGCCAAGAGTTGTCCAAGCGCAGGTTTGAGTTTGAAGGTAAAACCCATGCTTTGTCCGCCACATCGATTGATAAATTAATCACGCAATTGTGTAGCCCTGTGCTCAATGAGGGTTTGCTCGCTGCCAATGAAACGCTTTACAACCACATGGTGTACGGCATCGCAGTGACCGAGTTTGTCAATGGCAATAAAGCCACGCCAACCATTGCCATCATTGATTGGCACAACATCGACAACAATGATTTTTGTTATACCGAGGAAATGGTGGTCAGCCGCGCCAATGGTATCGACCATCGCAAACCTGACATCGTGTGTTTTGTGAACGGCTTGCCGTGGGTGGTGATTGAAGCCAAACGTCCTGATGCCCAAGCGCACAAGGGTCCAACGGTGAAAGAAGGCATTTCACAAAACATCCGCAACCAACAAGTGAATGAAATTCAACGTTTGTTTGCTTACAGCCAATTGTTGTTGTCGATTAATGGCTTTGAAGGGCGTTATGGTACTTGTGGTACAGCGGCGAAGTTTTGGTCGGCATGGCGTGAGGAAGATTTCAGCGATGAAGCCATGCATGCGCTGAAAAACCAAGCGGTGCAACCGAGCGAATTGCAAAAAATCTTTGCCCACCGTCCTGCCCATGTGTGGCAGTGGTATCAAGACTTATTGGCAGGTGGCGAATTGAAGGTCACAGGACAAGACCGTTTGATTATCAGCTTGCTCACACCTGCGCGTTTGTTGGAAATAATGCGCTTGTTTACCTTCTTTGATAAGAAAGCCGGCAAAGTGGTGGCCCGTTACCATCAGGTATTTGGTTTGAAGCGTTTGATTGAGCGCATCAACACCAAAAAGCCACAAGGCGGCCGTGAGGGTGGGGTGATTTGGCACACCACAGGTTCGGGCAAATCGTTCACGATGGTGTTTTTGAGCAAGGCGCTGATTTTAAATGAAGCTTTGAAACAATGCCGCTTGGTGATTGTGACCGATCGGGTAGACTTGGAATCACAATTAAGCAATTCGTTTGCTTCCAGTGGTGAATTCAGCAACGACAAAGAACATGCCAATTCAATGGCCACCTCAGGCAAGATTTTGGCCGAACAAATTGGCAAAGGCAAACAGCGCATTGTGTTTTCATTGATTCAAAAATTCAATTCGGCCATCAAGTTCCCCGAGTGTGTGAATACCAGTGAAGACATCATTGTGTTGATTGATGAAGGGCACCGCAGCCAAGGCGGTGAAAACCACATCAAAATGACCCAAGCTTTGCCAAATGCTTCGTTTGTGGCTTTCACAGGTACGCCTTTGCTCAAAGAAGAAAAAACGGTGAGCAAATTTGGCAAGATTGTGCATGCTTACACCATGCAAAGAGCGGTAGAAGACCAAACGGTGACGCCTTTGTTATACGAGGAGCGCATTCCTGACTTAGAAGTGAACGCACGGGCGATAGACAATTGGTTTGAGCGCATCACTGAAGGTTTGTCTGACGAACAAAAAACCGATTTGAAACGCAAGTTTGCCAAAAAAGGCCAAGTTTACAGCGCCGACGATCGCATTCGTTTGATTGCTTGGGACATTGCCGACCATTTTGTCAAAAACATTGATGAGGGTTTGAAGGGGCAATTGGCGTGCGACAGCAAGGTTTCAGCAATTAAATACAAACAATATTTGGACGAAATTGGTTTGTTTGAATCCGCAGTGGTGATGAGTGCACCTGACACCCGTGCAGACCACACCGACATTGATGAGACTGGCGTCCCTGAAGTGGCAAAATGGTGGCAAGACAATGTGGGAACACAAGAAGAAAAAAAGTACACCAAAAACATCGTCAAGCGTTTTGACAAAAACCCAAAACTGAAATTGTTGATTGTGGTGGATAAGCTGTTGACGGGTTTTGACGAGCCGAAAAATGCGGTGCTCTACATTGACAAGCCTTTGAAAGAACACAATTTGATTCAGGCAATTGCTCGAGTTAACCGTTTGCACGATCAAAAGAAATTTGGTTTGTTGATTGATTACCGTGGGATTTTGGCGGAGTTGGATACCACCATTGCCGATTATCAAAACTTGGCGGCCAAAACCCAAGGTGGTTATGACATCAATGACATTGATGGTTTGTACCATCAAATGAGTACCGAATACAAACGCTTGCCGCGTTTGCATAAAAGCCTGTGGGCGATTTTTGAGAATGTGAAAAACAAGGCAGATATTGAACAGTTGCGACAAGTCCTGGTGCCGCGCTTGGAAATCCGTGAGGGTGAATCGTTCGATGTGCATTTGAAAGTGCGTGATGATTTTTACCAAGCCTTGAGTGAGTTTGCCAGTTGTTTGAAAGTGGCTTTGCAGTCGAAAAGCTTTTTTGAAGACACAAGCTTCACAGAAAAAAACCGTCAAGACTATAAGGACACTCTGAAGCTTTTCACCAGTTTGCGCCAATGGGTGAAGCAAGATGCAGGCGAAACCGTTGATTACGATGAATACAGCGAGCAAGTGAAAAAACTGCTCGACAAACATGTGGTGGGTGTGGGTATCAAGGAATCAATCAATGTTTATGAGGTGGGTAAATTCGGCAAGATGGCGCAGCCTGAGGATTGGAGCGAAGAAAAAACCCGCAACGAAACCGATACCATCAAAACACGGGTGGCCAAAACGATAGAACAATCGTTGCGAGATGACCCTTATGCCCAAGAGGCATTTTCTAAGCTATTGCGCTTGGCGATTGAAGAAGCGGAAAAACACTTTGATTATCCATTGAAGCAATATTTGCTGTTTAAAGAGTTTGAAGAGCAAGTTGAAGCCCGTCGTTTGCATGAGATTCCTGATGTGTTCCAAGGCAATCGCCATGCACAGGCGTATTTTGGGATTTTGAAAAAGGTCTTGCCTGAAACATTACATGATGGCTTAACAGAGTCAGAACAAATGCCTTGGGTCACACTGGCGTTTGACATGGATGCAGCCATCACACTGGCAGTGGCTGAAAACTCCATCAACCCACAAAACATTGAAGCCGACATTCGCAAAAAGCTGTTACCCATGATGTTTCAAGCGTGTCGGTCCATTGGAGGCGGCGTAGACCAAGCCAAAATGATGGTGGAAATGGTAGTGCAAGTAGTGCGATTGGGCTGGAAAGCAGTTTAGATGTTAAAGAATCATGAAAAGCTGAGTTTTGCTTATGGCGATGAGGTGATTGAGTTTGAAGTCATCGCCAAACTCAGTGCTCATCATAAAATTTCCATTAAGGTGACTCCTGATTGCAAAGTACAGGTGGCCACACCTTTGGAGATTGAGCGAACGCAACTGATAGCTGCAGTGAAAAAACGCAGCCGTTGGATTTATCAGCAGTTGCAAGTTTTCCGCAAGCAAAACGAATTTATTGTTCCACGCCAATATGTCAGCGGTGAGAGCCATTATTACTTGGGTAAGCAATACCAGCTTAAAGTCATCGAAAGTACTGATCAGCCTCAAGGTGTGAAATTGCTTAGGGGCAAACTACAGGTGGCCTTGAAACAAAAAAATACTCACAAAGTACAAGATTTGTTAAATGCTTGGTATCGGGTCCGAGCCAAAGAAGTCTTTTCCAATCGCATTGAAGTCGTTTTAAGCCAAGCTTTGTGGGTGACAGAGATTCCTAAGCTAAAGCTGTTAAACATGAAAACCCAATGGGGTAACTGTTCACCCAGTGGCAACCTTACCTTAAACCCGTATTTGGTTAAAGCACCCACGCGCTGCATCGACTATGTGATTTTGCATGAGCTTTGCCATTTAGTGGAACACAACCACAGTAAACAATTTTATGAGTTGATGTCACAGACTATGCCTGATTGGGAAGGTAGGAAAATCCATTTAGATGAGATGGCGGCGAAAATTTTTAGTGGTGCTATTTAGGGTATGATTTATTAATTTCTATCAAAGGCGAAATCAATTCAATGAGACACCGTATCTCGAATAATACTGTTTCTTTAATTCGAAGTGAAAAAGAAACAAATTTAATAAAAAAAAATCGTGGTACTTATCTGGTTTACTCCGTTATTAAACGGTTCAAACAAGGTCGAACTAAAGATCAAAAGAGGCGGCCTGCTGGAGATAATTGTCCTATTCTATATGCAATGAAAGGTAGAGATAATCTCATTATTCAGCCAGAAGATATTAGATTACTTTATGAGCACTCAAAAGAATTGATACAAAAACATTTTCAAGGAAATTTTCCTTATGATGCTCTTATTTTATTACCATCCTCGTGCAATATTGCAGATCAAATAGGTCAAATTATTAACTCGTTATATGGAACCCTTATCATTAAGGATTTTTTTTTAAAAAAAACTGTTTCAGAAGTCAGAGATGATATATATTTAATGTCATGCAGATATGAGATTGATACGGCGACATTTAGCTCTTTGATAAGTAACCTAAAAGGTGCAGATGAAAATGGTTTAATTACTATAAAAGATATTAGTATGAAAAATCGGACTTATGTGAAGCCTTTTAAATTTAATAATGATTCTAATCTAA
>CALMCK010000209.1 GCA_937862845.1 uncultured Burkholderiaceae bacterium
TGAATTTGACCCAAGGTGCACTATTTCGGCACTTCGCAAGCAAGGCAGCTATTTTGCAGGCGGCCATGGAGTTGGTGTCTACGAGCTTGATGGACAGACTTGATCAATCCGCGCGTGGCCTCAAATCACCACTGGCTGTGATGGAGGCGATGTTTTTGAGCCACATTGATTTCGTTGTTAAACACCCAGGTGTGCCAAGAATGATGTTTGGCGAGCTTCAGCGTTCCGAGTCGACGCCTGCCAAACGCGTGGTGCAAGACTTACTAAAAAGTTATAGCAAACGTTTACACCTGCAACTCGAAAATGGTAAGGCTAATGGTGAGTTGAGTCCATCATTGGACATCGAGGCGGCTGCCATACTGTTTATTGGCACGGTCCAGGGCTTGGTGATGCAATCCTTACTGGCGGGTGATACAGGATGTATGCGCGACAATGCAGCACGTATTTTTGTTATTTATAAACGTGGTATCGGGGGAACACAATGAAAAAAATTCAATTACAAGGCCGCACCTTGTCGATGCTTGCGGTCATCATTCCTTTGCTGTTACTTTTTATTTACGTAGGACTTCGATCGGGGCCGCTTGCCCCTATCGCGGTAACTGTGACAGCTGTTGAATCTCGAGCCATTACGCCAGCGCTGTTTGGCATTGGCACTGTGGAGGCTCGTTACACCTATAAAATCGGACCGACGTTTACAGCGAGAGTTAAGCGTTTGGATGTAAATGTGGGTGATGTGGTCACAGCAGGACAGGTGCTTGGCGAGATGGAGTCGGTTGATATCAATGATCGAGTGAGCTCGCAAGAATCGGCATTCAAACATACACAAGCAGCATTGCGCGAAGCGCAGGCCCGACAATCATATGCAAAAATTCAAGCACATCGATATGAACAATTACTTGCGGTGCGCTCAACCAGTGAGGAAATTGTCGCGACCAAACAACAAGAGTTACAGATTGCCAATGCTGCTTTATCAGCAGCTCAAGAAAATGTTTCTAAAGCACGTTCAGATCAAAAAGGACTTATCGCGCAGAGAGACAGCCTGCGCCTCATCGCGCCTGCAGATGGTGTCGTCGCTGTGCGCAATGCTGATATTGGCACGACCATTATCGCGGGTCAAAGTGTGGTTGAAATAATCGACCCGAAAAACTTATGGATTAATGTGCGTTTTGATCAAATCAGCGCATCGGGACTTGAGGCAAGCTTGCCGACACTTATGGTGTTGCGTTCGCGCGGCACGGAAGGTTTTAAAGGTCAAGTATTGTTGGTAGAACCCAAGGCTGACGCAATCACAGAAGAAACACTTGCTAAGGTGGTATTTAATAATCCGCCAGAGCCACTGCCTCCCGTGGGCGAGTTGGCCGAAGTCACCGTTAATTTACCAGCACTTAAATCCATGACAGTAATCCCCAACGCTGCCATTCAACGTGAGGGTGGTAAAGTCGGCGTCTGGCAAATTGTGGATGGTGATTTACGTTTCACTCCAATTAAGCTCGGCACTTCTGATCTCAATGGCTTTGTGCAGGTACTAGAAGGATTAAAAAAAGACGACCAGATTGTGACCTATAGCGCAAAAACATTGACGGCGCGAAGCCGTATCGATGTGGTTGACAATATCCCTGGGGTATCGCCATGATTAGTCTGGCAGGCCGAGATATCCTTCATACGTGGGGGAAATTTGTGTTCACAGGCATCGGCCTTGGTTTGCTGATTGGTGTCACGCTCATTATGGCGGGCGTGTACCGAGGCATGGTGGATGACGGCAAGGCATTGCTTGATAACAGTGGCGCGGATCTCTGGGTTGTTCAACTAGACACATTGGGACCTTATGCTGAGGCATCCAGCATCAATGATGATGTGTACCGAGGAATTTTTGTCATACCAGGTGTCGCTCAAGCTGCCAATGTGACTTACTTAACCACACAGGTTCACAAAGAGAAAAGTGATGTGCGCGCTATGGTGGTGGGCATCACACCTGGGACACTGGGCATTGATCCTGGATGGCCACCGTATTTGGTGGCTGGTCGCCAAATCACACGCGGACATTATGAAGCTGTGGTCGATGTCGCCACCGGTTTTAAACTCGGAGATGAGCTCACCATTAGGCGCAACAAGTACAATGTCGTGGGTTTGACTCGTCGTATGGTGTCGTCCAGCGGTGATCCTATGGTGTTCATACCACTCAAAGACGCGCAGGCGGCACAATTTCTTAAAGGCAATGAGGCGATTTTGCAAAACCGACGCCGCACAGAGAACAACCCAGCTTTCAATCGACCCAGCGTCCCAGGTTTGTTAGACGCCGTAATCGCATCGCAAAGCACCAATGCGTATGTGAATGCTGTTCTCGTGACACTCAAGCCAGGACAAGAGCCAGAGGCAGTCGCCGAGTCGATAAGGCGTTGGAAGCACCTGACAGTATACACGCGGGCACAAATGGAAGAAATCTTGATTGGCAAACTAATCGCCACATCGGCCAAACAAATTGGCATGTTTTTAGCGATTTTGGCGATTGTGAGCGCCGCCATTGTCGCCTTCATCATCTATTCTCTGACTATGGATAAAATACGTGAGATTGCAGTACTCAAACTCATCGGTACACGCAACCGCACCATTGCATGGATGATTATGCAGCAGGCACTTGCGTTGGGCGTGATTGGTTTCGTGGTAGGAAAAATCACTGCGACGTTTGCAGCACCGCTGTTTCCAAAGTATGTGCTGCTGATGCCGCTTGATACGGTAGCTGGTTTTTTTATTGTGCTTATTATATGCGTTTTGGCGAGTCT
This sequence comes from uncultured Burkholderiaceae bacterium, assembly GCA_937862845.1. Lineage (GTDB taxonomy): Bacteria > Pseudomonadota > Gammaproteobacteria > Burkholderiales > Burkholderiaceae > Hydromonas. Next base: position 2,781 of record CALMCK010000209.1, read on the forward strand.
CATCGCCATACGCATGGCGCTTAAAGTTGATCCTGCCGAAGCTATAGGGTAATGATATGAGTAAAAATGGCATACGAATTGAAGGCTTGAGTAAGCGTTATGGTGAGGGCGATACCGCTGTATTTGCCTTGAAAGATGTGAATATGGTGGTTGAGCCCGGTGAAGTGGTCGGACTTATTGGTCCTTCTGGTTCTGGCAAAAGCACATTGCTCAAATGTCTGGGCGCGGTGATTGACCCCACTGCTGGGCGCATGACGCTTGGTGATGAGGTGATTTTTGACAACGGCTGGAAGGTGCGAGATTTGGGTGCTTTGCGGCGCGATAAAATCGGTTTCGTTTTTCAAGCGCCCTACTTGATTCCATTTTTGGATGCGACCGACAACGTGGCGCTGCTGCCCATGTTGGCAGGCGTGCCAAATAAAGAAGCACGAACCAGAGCGCTTGAGTTGCTCACGGCATTGGATGTACAGCACCGCGCGCAGGCAATGCCCACACGACTGTCTGGCGGCGAGCAACAACGCGTGTCTATCGCACGCGGTCTTGTGAATCGACCGCCCGTCATTCTGGCGGATGAGCCGACTGCGCCGCTGGATTCAGAACGCGCCATGGCAGTTGTTCGCATCCTCAACGACATGGCACGTAAACTCGAAACTGCCATCATCGTTGTTACCCACGATGAAAAAATCATCCCAACTTTCAAGAGAATTTACCACATCCGTGATGGTGTCACCCACGAGGAAGCTGGCGAAGGTCGGGAATTTTGATGAACAAGTCATTGAATTAGTCATTTTATGAAACCATTGCCACACTTTCCTCGCCTCTCATGGAGAATTTTTATGCAGCACGCTGATACATGTCAAAATCCAATCGGTCGTCAAAATCGGCTTGCGATCATTTATTTGCTGGTAGTAACGACTGGCATCAGTCTTGCAGGATGCGTTTCGGGTCCTGATTTTCAACGACCTGCCGCACCCGACGTGGGTGGATACACGACAA
>CALMCK010000210.1 GCA_937862845.1 uncultured Burkholderiaceae bacterium
CCTAATGTCTCATACCCAGGCAACAAGCCTATCAATGTGGTGAAAATACCCATTCCAAATACAGTAACCATCAGTACAAACTTACGTCCAAATTTGTCGCCCATTGGACCCAAAACCAAAGCCCCAAAAGGTCTTGCTAAAAATCCGACCGCAAAAACAGCCAATGACGATAACAGGGAAATACCTGGTGCTGAAGATGGAAAAAAGACCAAACCAATAACCGCAGCAAAATAACCATAAATGGCAAAATCAAACCATTCCATAAAATTGCCAATGCCAACTGCTGCTGATTGCTTAAGTGTCAACTTTTTGGGCTTATCATCCACGTTTACCTTGAGTGGATTTGAAATGGTGCTCGACTGTAGACTCATCAAAAATCTCCTTTGATATTATTTTTGTAACTATCAAGTTTTTATCATTGAACTCTATTGTTATTGCTTTGTGCTTTAAGGTTTTAAAGCCAATCTGTGTCACAATCAAACGACTAATTTGAATGGGATATATCACTGAAATGAATATCAGCAAAATAGACTTGAATTTATTGGTGGTATTTACAGTGTTGATGCGTGAGCGCAGCGTTACTCGTGCCGCCAAATCTTTGTTTTTAACCCAAAGTGCAGTGAGTGCTTCTTTAAAAAAATTGAGAGTGTTATTACAAGACGAGCTGTTTGTGCGTACCTCTCATGGCATTGCACCTACGGTGAAGGCCGTGAGAATTGCTCCTGTCATTAAAGAAGCAATTAACAGCATTAGCAGCGTATTGGATGAGACTGCCGTTGATGAGTCGTATCGAGCAAAAGAAGGGGATGTGTTTAAAATAGGATTGTCAGACGAGTTAGAGTGTTTGATGATTAAAAAACTGTTAGCAGTCAGTGCTGATTTGCCGATTTCATTTGCATTTTACCCAACCAATAGCCATTTTTGGCATAAGGCATTGCACGATGAGGGATTGGATTTGGTGATTGTATCGAATCCGAAAAACATGAGTTCACAACATCAAAGCCATGTGCTTTTTGCTTCTTCATATTCGTGTGTATTTGACAATCACATTCATCGTTTAACCCACAAAATTACTTTTGAGGAGTATGTGAATAAATTGCATGGAAGAGTGGTTTTTGATGGAGGACGTGCAGGATTTTTGGATGAGTACTTTGAGGCTGAAGGCTATAAACGACAAGTAAAAGCCACTTTTTTCAATTATTCTACTGCCGTCAATGCCATTATTGGTAGTCCACTGTTATTGACCATGCCAACCTATGCTGCACATACCTATGCTGAAAATAATGTTAAGTTGGCGGTGCACCCAGTCCCATTGATATTGGCGCCTTCATTTGTGGTAGAGGCGATTTGGGACATTAAAAAGCAAACTGATTTACGCAATCTGTGGTTACGTGATTTGGTCGTGAATGTTACAGCAGAAACGAGAACGAATTTAAGATCCAATCAATGACAGCGATTAAGTGTTTAAATGGGGCAATAAAGTCGATAAAACAAATATGCGCATCACCATGGATGAAACAGAAGTTGCATTTGGCTTCGTTTGAACTTTGTTACAGGCCGCATGTGGTTTATTTAATTCTTTTAAGTTATTTGTAAATCGTTTTATATTCTTTCTGATTTTATCGACTTTCTTCTATGATGTTTTTAACAAAACATTACGGGAGTAACACCATGGCCAAAGCTGCTTCTAAAAAAATTACCGCCGTTGTTGCCGCCTTAGCGGTGGCAGGCATCGCGTTTTTCATCATCAGTCAAAATGGCAACGCCAATACCGCGCCAAGTGTTGCGAGCAAAGACGGCGCAGCATCCGCAAGCAAATCCACAGCCAAGCCCATTGTGGTGGCTTACCAAACCGGGGTAGACCCGACCAAAGTGGCGCAAGCCAATGGCGACTATGAGGCTGCGACAGGCGCGAACATTGAATGGCGCAAATTTGACAG
>CALMCK010000211.1 GCA_937862845.1 uncultured Burkholderiaceae bacterium
GAGGCGACGCTATACTGTAAATAGCGAGGGAGAAAGCTAAAAACAGTGCTTTTTACAGGTTTGCACAGTCCCCACGTTACAGGGGGCGACTAAAAATCGACTTTACATTTATCCCAGCGGGAGAAATGTGAACCAAAGCACGGTTTGTGTGATTTGGGCTTTTCATGATTTTGACTTTGCCTTTGACTTTGATTTTGACCTTGCGCGATTCCACCCACCGCACTGACCACCACACAGGAGAAACACCATGATTAACGATAGCAATCACAACACCGATGCGATAGATACTACACCACACAGCAAACCCACCCTGATTCACGCCAGCAATCACAACACCGATGAGATAAATACTTTTATCGCCACCAAATTCGGCGGGCAACACTTCGCAATCAAGCAGGCAAAAAATGGTCGGCTTATTGATGTACCTATTGCCGATAACTCGCGAAAAACATACGAGAGAATTGCAAAACGAATGGCCGCGACTAAAGACATCGCAGCTTACTTATCACAGCCAAGATCACCAGGCAGTTTAGGGGCGCTCAAGGCTGGCATCAAGCACAGGATTGCTACCTTGACAATTGAGGCGGCCTCCTGCCTCGACATCCGTCCAGATGGGACAGCACAGCTCAAACCTGCGCCAATAGCAAAGATAATCGGCCACAGACAAGATGGCAGCGCCATCTTCGATTTCCCTCCTGAAGCGCCCGACTTCAAGGCTCTAACCAGAGAGATTGACCGCCTAACGGCTGGCATGCGCAACATGAAACCTGCAGAGGTAAAAGTGAGGCGCCAGAGTCTGCGAGAGCAGAACAGGCTGCTGCTCGATGGTTGGTATGATAAATTGGTTGGGCGCATCAAAGACACCCCTGACGATTACAGAATACATGCCTTGGTGTCGCTTCTTGCTGGGGTGCGACCTCATGAGTTCACGGCTGGCACGGCGGCGAACCCATTGGGCATCAAAGTTTACTTTGACGATAATACGGTCTCAATCGAAATCGAAGGGGCGAAACAGAAGTTGGACAAGTCAAATCAGAAACAGCTCACGGGGATGCCTTGGCGGAAGATAACGTTTAACCTACCCACAGACGATGAAGGCATCAACCTTCTTTTGGCGCAGCGACCAACGGATGGCACAAAGGTTTTAGAGTTGCCACCAATAACTGAGTTAGGCAAGAAAGGATTGGCACGGTATCTCGGCAAAATAGGCGTGGGACTGATCAAAGAGAAGGTGAAAAAGGTGGATGGCAAGAAAGTGAAGGTAACACCACAGCTATCGGCTTACAACCTACGCCACGCATTTGCCACGCGACTGAAACAATCGAAGATGTCTGATATAGATGTGAGCCGCTGCCTCGGTCATATAAGCATGAAGACCAAGTCATACTACGGTCGAAGCAACACCAAAAGTGGGGGCGGCCTCGCACCTGACAAGGTAACCAGCAAGCTCAAGCCTAGGGAAAACGTGAGCCAACACCCAGCAGTAAAAGCCAGACCCGCCAAGGTAACACAGGCAGCACCAGCACAGACCACCCCTGCACAAGCCAAGCCCAAGTCGAGGGGGATGAAACCTTGAGGCTGCACCTGTTTTACAGGTCCGCTGAGGGGGCTTTTTATGCGACATTGCACGATTGACAGGCAGAACTTAGTGGTTTTGTTACAGAAGTGTCAGATGTTGGGCATTTTGCACCTCTTTATCGACCTGCAAAGCCGCGTCAGCGACTGGCTCTGGTGCTACAATAACAACCGCCCCAACATGTCTCTCGGGGTAACCCCCCTGTTCAAACAAGACTCAAACAATTAACCAAACCCGTGCTGCATTATGCGCAGCGGCACTCTATCAATGAATGCGGCTTGGCATGGGGGATTACCCCCGCATTTATTTAAAACAGGATTCACATGACCAGTATTCAACAACGCGCCGCCTTACAAAGCCAAATCTGGAAAATCGCCAACGAAGTGCGCGGCGCAGTCGATGGTTGGGATTTTAAACAATATGTGCTGGGCACGTTGTTTTACCGATTTATCAGCGAAAACTTCGCCCTTTATATCGAAGCCGACGACGACAGCATCAACTACGCCGAGTTGCCCGACAGTGTCATCACGCCAGAGATTAAAGACGACGCCATCAAAACCAAAGGCTACTTCATTTATCCGAGTCAGCTGTTTGTCAATGCGGTTAAAAGCGCCCACGCCAATGAAAGCCTAAATACCGATTTGGCCAAAATCTTCGCCGCGATCGAATCATCCGCCAACGGTTACCCCTCAGAAAAAGACATCAAAGGTCTGTTTGCTGACTTTGACACCACCAGCAACCGCTTGGGTAATACTGTCAAAGATAAAAACACCCGATTAGCAGCAGTGCTCAAAGGCGTAGCAGGATTAGAGTTTAGTGATTTTCACGGCAGCCAAATTGACCTTTTTGGTGATGCTTATGAATTCCTCATCTCCAACTACGCACAAAACGCAGGCAAATCAGGCGGTGAATTCTTCACCCCGCAACACGTCTCTAAGCTCATCGCCCAGCTCGCCATGCACAAGCAAGATAAGGTCAACAAAATCTACGACCCCGCCTGTGGCTCGGGTTCGCTCCTGCTCCAAGCCAAAAAGCATTTTGACGCACACATCATCGCAGAAGGGTTTTGGGGGCAAGAAATCAACCACACCACTTACAACTTGGCGCGGATGAACATGTTTTTGCACAACATCAACTACGACAAATTTAACATTCAACTGGGCAATACCCTCATCGATCCGCAATTTGGCGATGACAAGCCCTTTGATGCCATCGTCTCTAATCCACCCTATTCGGTCAACTGGATTGGCTCGGACGACCCCACGCTCATCAACGACGACCGTTTTGCCCCCGCAGGCGTGCTCGCGCCCAAGTCCAAAGCCGACTTTGCCTTTGTGCTGCATTGCTTGAGTTATTTATCTAGCAAAGGTCGCGCAGCCATCGTCTGCTTCCCTGGGATTTTTTACCGTGGCGGCGCAGAGCAAAAAATCCGCAAATATCTGGTGGACAACAACCATGTCGAAACCGTCATCGCCCTCGCGTCCAACCTGTTTTATGGCACCAGCATTGCCGTGACCATTTTGGTACTGGCGAAAAACAAAACCAACATGAACACCCAGTTCATTGACGCCAGCGGCCAAGATTTCTTTAAAAAAGAGACTAACAACAATGTCATGTACGACGAGCACATCCAAAAAATCATGGATGCGTTTGACAGCAAAGCCAACATTGACCACATCGCACGGTCAGTACCGTATGAAGAAATCGTCACCAACGACTACAACCTCTCGGTGAGCAGCTATGTACAAGCCCGCGACACCCGCGAAGTGGTGGACATCACCCAGCTCAATGCCGAGCTGAAAACCACCGTGGCTCGAATCGACCAACTGCGCAAAGACATTGACGCCATCGTCGCCGAGATAGAAGGCACAGAGGCGCAAGCATGAGCAACACACCACTCAAACTGATGCCCGACCCAGAAGGCTATGCGGCCTGGCTGACAGAGCTCAAGGGCCGAATCCACAGTGCCCAACAAACCGCCACGCTGGCGGTTAACCGCGAACTGGTGTTGCTCTACTGGCAAATTGGCCGCGACATCCTGACCAGGCAAGCGCAACAAGGCTGGGGCGCCAAGGTGATTGAGCGGTTGGCGCACGATTTGCGCACCGCCTTCCCTGATATGAAAGGGTTTTCGCCGCGCAACCTCAAATACATGCGCGCCTTTGCGGAGGCTTGGCCCGAAGCTGAGTTTGTGCAAGCGGTGCTTGCACAATTGCCGTGGTACCACCAACTAGCGCTGTTGGACAAGCTATCCAGCCCCGACGCGCGCCGCTGGTACGCAGCCAAGGCCATTGAACACAACTGGTCGCGCAATGTGCTGGTGATGCAAATCGAAACCCGCTCGATTGAGCGCAGCGGCTCCGCCGTCACCAACTTCGAGGCCAGCCTGCCCAAACCGCAGTCCGATCTGGCCCGCGAATCCATCAAAGACCCCTACCGTTTCGACTTCTTGGGTCTGACCGATGAGGCGCAAGAACGCGAGGTGGAGCATGCCTTGGTTAAACATGTCACCGAATTCCTGCTGGAGCTGGGGGCGGGCTTTGCCTTCGTCGGCCGCCAGGTTTTGCTGGATGTGGGCGGCGACGAATTCTTCATCGACCTGCTTTTTTACCACCTGAAACTGCGCTGCTACGTGGTGATCGAACTCAAGGGCGGCAAATTCAAGCCCGAGCATCTGGGCCAGTTGGGCTTTTACATGACCGCCGTGGACAAGCAGGTGAAACACGAACTCGACAACCCCACCATCGGCCTGCTGCTGTGCAAAAGCAAAAACAAGGTGGTGGCCGAATACGCGCTGGGCGACAAGAGCCAACCGATGGGGATTGCCGAATACAAATTGGTGGAATCGCTGCCCGACCCGCTCAGAACCAATTTGCCTAGCATTGAGCAGATTGAGCGGGAATTGCAGGGGGGTGAGGCATGAGTGGCGTGGACTTTTTGGACAAGTTGCTGGACCTGTCTGCCGAACAGGCAGGCACTCATTGCCGACCCTTCAGTATTTTTTAT
>CALMCK010000212.1 GCA_937862845.1 uncultured Burkholderiaceae bacterium
AATCACCGAGTCACCATAAAACAACGATGCGCCAAGCATGCCCAGTACGATAATCCATTTATAGTTATCATGATTTTTGCCGCGCAGCGTCAACGACATGAGCGATAGAATCCCGCCCTCGCCGTTGTTGTCCGCACGCATAATCAAGCTGACGTATTTGAAACTAATCACAATCGCGGATGACCAAAACAACAACGACAGCAAACCAAAAATCGTCGCTTCGTTCATCGGTAAACCATAGTGTGCCGACACACTTTCTTTGAGTGCGTAAATCGGACTCGTGCCAATGTCGCCAAAGACAATGCCCAATGCCGCCAATGACAAAGCCGACATGGCTTGTTTGACGTGGCTGTCGTGCCCTGACTCGATGTTGTTTTCTGTGGCGCTCATGAATACCTTTTGTATTAAAAATATGTTTTTAGTTGAATTAATTTTGCAGCAATGCCGCTTCGATGTCCGCCACCATCGCCATCGGCGTGGTTTTCGGCGCGTAGCGTGTCACCGTCGTGCCATCACGGGCCACGAGAAACTTGGTGAAATTCCATTTGATGCTTTTCGTGCCCAACAGCCCCGGTGCGGCGTTTTTTAAATCACGCCAGAGCGGATCGGCGTGCGCGCCGTTCACTTCGATTTTTGCCATGACAGGGAAACTCACCGAGAAATTTTTATCACAAAACGCACCAATCTCAGCGGCGCTGCCCTTTTCTTGTTTGCCAAATTGATTGCACGGAAAGGCCAGCACGCGCAGCCCTTGTACGGCGTATTGTTCATGGAGTTTTTGTAGCTCGGCGTACTGCGGCGTGAAGCCACAAGCGCTCGCGGTATTGACCAGCAGCATGACGTCGCCCGCATATTGCGCGAGTGACTCGGGCTCATCGATGAGGTTTTTGACGGTGTATTCGGTGATTTTTTTCATATCGTCTGACCTTTTATTGACCCAACCACTGCGGCATCGAATCAACGACCAGCCCTGTGTCGAGCAGCTTTTGATAATGTTGGGTGAATGTGAACATGCCTTGCTTGGCATGGGTTTGCATCAGATTGGGCAATTGTGCTTCTTTGGATTCTTTAATCATGTTTTTCACCGCCGCATTGGCAATCAGTGTCTCAAACGTTGCAACGCGTTGGGCAGTGTCGTGTGTCGACACCAGTCGTTGCGCCACCACGCCGAGCAACACTGTCGCTAAAACCTGTCGGATAAAGGATTTATTTGCATCGTCAAAAACATCGATCAGCCGCGTGATGGCACTGGCAGCGTTCGAGCTGTGCAGCGTCGCGACCACCAAATGCCCTGTCTCTGCTGCGCGCAATGCCATCTCAATGCTGGCCAAATCGCGCAGCTCACCCACAACAATCACATCAGGGTCTTGGCGCAGATTGCGGTGCAGCGCATCGGCATAATTGTCAAAATGCACACCGTGTTGCATTTGGTGAAACAAGCATTGATGATTCGCGTGTGGATACTCAATCGGGTCCTCAAGCGTCACGATGTGCGCTGGATAATGTTGATTGATGTGCTCGAGATAACTGGCCAGTGTGGTCGATTTGCCACTGCCTGTCGGTCCAGTAATCAAAACCAGACCATGGCTAAATGGAGAAACTTCGGAGAGAAACTTCGGCGCGCCGAGCGATGCGAGACTCGGTGCTTGCGAGCGGAGTAAGCGGATGGCGACGGTCAAACCATTTTGAGTGAAATACACAGTGACGCGGGTGCGCAAATCAAGTGATGTCTCAAAATGCGCAAAATCAAACTGTTGCCCTGCGTCAAACAATGCACGCTGTGCCGCATCGAGCTGCGCCAACAACCAGTTTTGCAGAGCAGTTGGCTCAATCCGCTGGTTTTTCAGCACCTGCAATCGCCCAGCAGTGCGAATGTAGATTTGCGACAAAGCGGCGTCTAAATGCACGTCGCTGGCGGACTGCTGCGAGGCAGCGTGTAAAATGGCGGTTAAGTCCATGGTGTTTGTGTTTGGGCATGTGATTCTGGCACGAGGCTGGTAGAATACCCGTCACAACTCCTTTAAAATAGATTCAACATTATTCTCCCTTATCCCATTTATGTCAAACACCGACCAAAGCCTGATAAACGTCCTCAAAACCAAAGTCGATGCCCTGCAAAGCCAGATATCATCAACGTCTGTGGCCGCAGGCCGTGCAGCCGATGGCGTTGCGCTGCTGGCCGTGACGAAAACCCACGCCATCACTGCGGTTGCGGCGGCTTATGCGGCAGGAATGCGCCATTTTGGCGAGAATTATGTTCCTGAAGGCAGCGATAAAGTTGTTGCATTGCAACAACTGGTTGGCGAGAATTCAGCCAAATGGCACTTTATCGGTCCATTGCAGAGCAACAAAACGCGACTGGTCGCCGAACACTTTGACTGGGTGCACAGCATCGAGCGCCTCAAAATCGCCCAACGCCTGAGCTATCAGCGCCCTCCCGATGCCGCTGATTTAAACATTTGCCTACAGGTCAACATCGACGACGAGCCCAGCAAAAGTGGTTGTCCAGCCAGTACCGCACTCGAGTTGGCACTTGCCGTGGCAGCTTTGCCACGATTGCGACTGCGCGGACTGATGGTGATTCCCGCGCCCATCGCAGCAAACGCCGACGCGTCCATCCAACGCGCACCATTTAAGGCGCTCGCCGAGCTGCACGCCCAGATTAAAAACCAGCTGCCCAGCCACGCACAGGCAGAATTCGACACGCTCTCAATGGGCATGTCTGATGATTTCCCACAAGCCATAGCCGAAGGCGCCACCATCGTTCGGATTGGCAGCGCGATATTTGGCCCCCGCCCATCTCCATCTCACTAGGAAAAACCATGCACACCACATCACACATCGCTTTTCTCGGCGGCGGCAACATGGCCACCGCCATCATCACCGGCATGATTCAACAAGGTGGTTTTGCACCCTCACAAATCACCGTGGTTCAGCGAAACGCCGAACAGCGCGAGTTTTTAAACAGCCGCCTCGGTGTCAATGCTGTCGCCAACCTCGCCGCCGTGACCAACTCACCCGATTTGTGGATACTTGCCGTCAAACCACAAACCATGAAAGACGCTCTTCGTGAACTCACCCCCATACTCAACGCCGAGCAAATCGTCCTCTCGGTCGCCGCAGGATTGACCATCGAGACACTGCGCACATGGCTCGGCGGCCACCACAAAGTCGTGCGCACCATGCCCAACACACCCGCACTGGTCGGCCAAGGCGTCACAGGCATTTATGCACCATTGTCCATTGTCAACGAAAACGAACAAGTGCTCATCAATCAAGTGCTCGGCGCCATCGGCACCAACGTCTGGCTCAAAACCGAGCAAGCCATCGACGCGATTACCGCCATCTCAGGCTCAGGCCCCGCCTATGTTTTTTACATGATGGAACACCTCATCAGCGCCGCCCGCGAACTCGGCTTTAACGAACACGACGCACGCCAACTCGTGCAAAACACATTCTCAGGTGCCGTCGCACTCGCCAAAACATCCGACGACGACATCGCCACCCTGCGCGACAAAGTCACCTCCAAAGGCGGCACCACCGCCGCCGCCATCGCGGTATTTAACGAGCGCGGCGTCAACCAAGCACTCATCGACGGCGCCAAAGCCGCCACCGCACGAGCCGTCGCCATGTCAGTGGAGTTGTCCAAATAAACTCAACTAAAAACGCGGCTGAAAATTTCAGCCGCGTTTTTAGTTGCACATCATTGATTCAGTTGGCCATACCACTGTGACGCTCAATCCATTTCGCGCAATTTATCCATCGCTTCATCAATCCGCTCAACCGCTATCACTTTTAAGCCTTCGATTTTATTTTTCGGTGCATTGGCTTTCGGAATCAGCGCGTGAGTGAAGCCGAGTTTGGCGGCTTCTTTGAGGCGTTCTTGGCCGCGCGGCGCGGGGCGGATTTCGCCTGCGAGGCCGATTTCGCCGAACACCACCAGTCCTTCTGGCAGTGCTTTATTTCTCAACGACGAAACGATGGAGAGTACGACGGCCAAATCGGCGGCGGGTTCGGTGATTTTCACACCGCCGACGGCGTTGATGAACACATCTTGGTCAAAACAGGCGACGCCTGCGTGGCGATGCAAGACGGCGAGCAACATGGCGAGGCGATTTTGCTCCAAGCCCACCGAGAGTCGGCGAGCGGCGGGTGCGTGCGAAGCATCGACCAAGGCTTGAATCTCAACGAGTAAAGGCCGCGTGCCTTCTTGCGTGACCATGACGCACGAGCCTGCGACGCCTGCGTTGTGTTGGCTTAAAAAAATCGCGGATGGGTTGGTGACGCCTTTGAGGCCTTTTTCGGTCATGGCGAATACGCCGAGTTCATTCACCGCGCCGAAGCGGTTTTTGAATGCGCGAATCAAGCGAAATGATGACTGTGTGTCGCCTTCAAAATACAGCACCGTATCGACAATGTGCTCGAGCACGCGCGGCCCTGCGAGGCTTCCGTCTTTGGTGACGTGGCCAACCATGATGAGTGTGACGCCGGTCGATTTGGCCACGCGCGTGAGCTGTGCGGCGCATTCGCGCACCTGCGAGACCGAGCCGGGTGCGGCGGTGAGCTCGCCCGAGTAAATCGTCTGTATCGAGTCGATGACGGCGACGTCGGGCTTTAAGGTTTGCAGTGTGTTCATAATCGCTTCGAGGCCGATTTCTGCTTGAAACTGCATGGCGGCGTTGGAGACGCCGAGCCGTTGTGCGCGCAGGGCGATTTGTGCGCCTGACTCTTCACCGCTGACGTAGAGCACATTTTTATTTTTGGACAATGCGGCGAGTGATTGCAACAATAAAGTTGATTTGCCAATGCCCGGATCACCACCAATCAAAATCACCGCGCCCGGTACAAGCCCACCGCCAAGCACGCGGTCGAATTCAGAGACTTCGCTTGAGAAACGCGGCACATCAGCGGCGTCAATCTGCGCCAAACTTTGCACGGGCGCGCTCGGCGCGAGTGCGGCAAAGCGGTTGTTGGTGGCTTTTTGCTCAATTGTTTCGACGAGTGAATTCCATGTTTGACAGTGCGGGCATTGCCCTGCCCATTTCGCGGCGGTGCCGCCACACTCGTTGCAGACGTATTGGGTTTTGGGTTTACTGGCCATGGTGCGCTCTATCAATAATATTTATGGTTGCAAAGAGAAGTCAAGGCAAGCATGCCCTAACCGTCGAGTAAAAAAGGTGGCCAGTGCCACCTTGAGATGAGTGCCGCTGACCGAGCACAGCGGACTTTGAGTCATCGGAGTTTATCGAAGCGTTTGCTGTACTGGATATCCGCGCCGTTGATGGAGCCACCGCGCAGGATGATTTCCCAGTTGCGTGACAGCGTCCAAGTGACTTTCACCACACCTGTGACGTTTTCTAGGCCTTGCTCATAGGACACAGCGAATCGATTGCTCAATCGTTTGCCGACGCCGATGACGGTGCCCTCTAAGCCTGAGTCAGACGAGCCAAAATTAAAACTGTCAATGCCCAATTTATCCGTGATTTTTCGACCTTGGTCACTGCCGAGCAACAGCGCGGCGGCACCTGCGATGGCGCTGCCATCGGAAGTATTGAGTGTGCTTGATGAACGGCCAAACAACAACCACGAGAGCTTCTCTTCGTCGGGCATGTCAGGCGTTGAGACCAGACGCGCGCTCGGATTGGCCAGTGTGCCTGTCACTTCGACCCCCACCTCATTGGTACCGACGGTGCGCACGGCGCGGATGTTGAGCGCAGGATCGTCCACGGGACCTTGGAAGGTAATTTGGCCGCGCTCAACCGTGAGGTTTTGGCCATAAAACTTGTAGTAGCCTTGGTCCACGCGCACCACACCTGTGGCACGCAGATTCGATTGTTTGCTCTCGCCCGTGCGTGCTTCTGTTTTTAATCGCACCTCGCCGAGCAGTTTTACATCGGCGCCTTGACCTTTAAATCTAAAGTCATCACCCAACTCCAGCACCATGTCAATCTGTGGAATGATGCCGAGACGCTCGCCGTCGGCGACGAAGGCTTGGCCTTTGGGTTGTGCGTCGGCGCTGGCTTTGGCCTTTGCTTTGGCTGGTTTTTTATTGACTTTTGGCGTGCCAGAATCAGTGCTTGCGTTGGCAACTTTATCCGTTGGCGTGCTGCGCACAATGCTGATGTCATCTGATGTGCTGACGCTCGATGCGCTGCTCGACGGCTTGGCCAACGCTGGCGCATTTGATTCAACTGGGCTGACACTTTGCGGGCAGCTCGCTGCTGTTGAGCCGACACGACACACCACGACATCATCACCCAAACTCGGGGTGAGTGTCGGCGGCAAGTCAATCAGCGCTTTATCGGCGCGCACTTTACCCGTGATGACGAGCTGATTGGTTGTGTCGTCATAGCCCAAATCCGCATTACCGCTTAATGTGAGCTGTCGGTCGAGGCGCACAAAAGGTTTGAGTTTATCCATGCTCACCCGTGCGGTGAGTGTGCGACCCGCAGCACCATACGAGACCTGACCACGCACGGTGAATTTGCCTTCTATGCCGTTGAAATCAAACTGCTCAAAGTCAACCTGCGAGTCAGTGAGTTTGAGTTTAATCACGCCATCTTTGAGGCGCACGCCTTCATCGACATGTAAGAAATCAATGTTTTGGCCTGTGAGTAAACCCGCGAAAATCGGTTTGTTGAGCACGCCCGTGATTTGCATGTCGCCTTGCATTTGGCCGTTCAGCCGCACATTCACACCCAGTAAGCTGTTGAATTGTTTCAGTTCTTTGAGCTGTGCTTTGGCATTCATGTTCAATGGTGACAAGCCTGAAATCACATAGCCATCGCTGCTGGCCACCAAGCCCATGCTGCCGCTGACATCGACTTTGCCGAGTTTTTGACTGTCCAGTCCGCCGTCGATTTGCAGGCTGTGTCCAGAGAGCTTGCCCGTCAGCAGCATGCGTTGCAAGTCAATCGTATTGCGTGCGCGTCGGTCAAATGAAATATCGCCACTCTCACGCTCGACCGTGAACCCACCTGCAGGCGCATCGCCCATGCTCATGTCCCACGAGCCTTTAATCACCAAGTCACTGGTGTAAAACGGCAAGTCCATTTTCAACCACTTTAACCATTGCGGCACAATTAAATTGGTGATGCGCCCTTTGCTGTTGACGCGCAGACCTTTGAGATTGAGTGTATCGACGTTCAATTGGGCATCGGCGACATTGGCCGCGATGTTGCTCATTTTAAATTCACCATTCTCATACGCCAAACCCATCGCTTGCTGCAGTGTGATGTTGGGTTGGCCATGGTTGATGAGTTGAGTGACATTGCCCTGCCAACCTGCGTCGGTGATTTTGCCCGCACCGTTAAACGTGCCGTCAAGCAGCCACTCGACCGCTGTGGCAAATTGGGTCGCGTCCACCACATGTATTTTGCCTTTGACATCGCCGTTGAATTGATGCGCACTCTGTGTGCCATTGACTTTTAAATTGATGTCCTCGAACGAAATCAAACCACTCTGATACCCCAGCAGTTTAAGCGTTCCATTCATGGCACCGTTGTTGCCGTTTTCAAAGTTCGCATTTAAATCTGCGCTGTCAACACTGTGAGCACCGATGGTCAGGCTGCGTGCGCTGGCGTCGAGTTTGCCACGGGGTTTGGTCAGGCTGCCGGTGAGGTCGCCTTTCGCAGTTAAACTGCCACCAAAACCGAA
>CALMCK010000213.1 GCA_937862845.1 uncultured Burkholderiaceae bacterium
CATGCTGCAAGAATCCTGGGTACACCAGACGCATGTAGCCTGGGTATTTGACGGGAACGCGTTGAATCACATTGTTTTCAAACCATGACAGCGGGCGCTCTGTGGCCAATTCATTGACTTCTGTAGGACTATGGCGCGTATCAATCGGGCCGCCCATCATGGTCATGGAGAGCGGTAGGCGTTGCTTGTTGGTTGCGAGCAGTGAGACAGCGGCAAGCACGGGCACAGTGGGTTGGCAGACGGAGATTAAATGAACGTCGGCCTCATGCACTTGCAAATACGCGATAAATTCTTGAATGTAATACACATAATCGTTCAGGCTGAAACCGCCGTGAGAGAGTGGTACCATGCGCGCGTCAATCCAGTCGGTGATAAAGACATTGTGGTCTTGTAGCAGCGAGCGGACGGTGTCGCGCAATAGGGTGGAGTGGTGTCCAGACAGTGGCGCGCAGACCAGCACTGTTGGGCTGGCCGCTTTGACGCTGTCAGGGACGTCGCGAACGAACTCACGCAGCTGGCAAAAAGGTTTGGCCAGTGGAATGCGCTCAGTGATGGTGGTCGCTTTGCCATTGACCATGACACTGTCAATACCGAATGCGGGCTTTTCGTACTCTTTGCCGAGGCGGTATAAAAGCTCAAAACCCGCGGCGGTGTGTTGACCAATCGATGTGTGTGACAATGGGTTATATGGGTTTGATGTGAGAACCGCCATGTGGTGGGCGATTTTCGAGAGGGGTTTTAAAAAAGTTTGTTGCCATTCACGGGTTTGATAAAGCATGGTGTTTCCTTCAAAAATGTCGGTGAGGCAGGTGGATAAATGAGCCAAATAAATTAATTTTCACCGCGCAGTATCGCATGAATTGCACGCGCGTGCGTGACTATCCCATAAATAGACTGATGAGCGCCAAAGTGGCGGCTAGGGTTGGGATGTACAAAATTTTTCGTGGCGGTCAGTGAGCCATAAATGCCTGCGATACGCAGACAAGTTAAAAAGACATGGCCTGTTGTGCCAAACGCCGCGTTTGGGTGAAGCAATGCCCCATCAGGATAATAATGAACAGTGTTGCAAGCAGCAGATGGCTTTCTCACATAAGAAAGGTGACGTTAAATGCGGAAATATCAAAGTTGAATAAGAAATGCAAAAATCGCGGTTGGCCGCGATGTTTGATTTATTTTTCGACAAACGCCCGTTCAATAGCGTAATCGGCAGGCACACCCATTTTGGGCGATTCGGTAAAGCCCATGTCGTTGAGCATTTGACTTGACTCCTCTAGCATGGCCGGTGAGCCACAGATGAGCACTCGGTCGTCTTTCGGGTTTAACTGCGGCAGGCCGATGTCGGCGGCGAGTTTACCACTTTTAATTAAATCAGTGAGGCGGCCTTGGTTTTTGAAGGCTTCACGGGTGACGGTGGGGTAGTAAATCAGTTTGGCTCGAACTTCCTCGCCGAAGTATTCGTTATTTGGCAGCTCGTTTTCGATGTAGTCGCGGTAACCGAGTTCAGAGACTTCACGCACGCCATGGATGAGGATGACTTTTTCATAACGCTCATAGACTTCGTGGTCTTTGATAATTGACATAAACGGCGCCAAACCAGTGCCAGTGGCAAACAAATACAGGTGTTTGCCCGCGAGCAGATTGTCTTGCACCAATGTGCCGGTGGCTTTTTTGCTGATGAGCACTTCGTCGCCGACTTTAAGGTGTTGCAAGCGTGATGTGAGCGGGCCATCTTGAACTTTGATGGAGTAAAACTCCAGCTCTTCTTCGTAATTCGCACTGACGATGGAGTAAGCACGCATCAATGGACGGCCTTCAACTTCAATGCCAATCATGACAAACTGGCCATTGATGAAACGCGTACTCATGTCGCGGGTGCATTTGAAGCTAAAAAGTGTGTCATTCCAGTGGTGCACGCTGGTGACTGTGGCGGTGCTGATGTTAGACATGCGGTAATCCTGTGGTTAAAAAATGTGTGGCGTTGGCAACGAATGGTTCAGTCTTTAATCAAGTACTGCAATTTATCGGTTTTGGTCGCCCACTCGTCGGCGTCAGGCAGGGCGCTTTCCATGCGCGAGATGACCGGCCACTTCGGGCTTAATTCGGCATTGAGGGCAATCATGTGCAATTGCTTCATGGGCACGTCTTCTTCTGCGACAATCGCCTCGACAGGACACTCAGGGATGCACACTGCGCAATCGATGCATTCGTCTGGATCGATGACGAGAAAGTTCGGGCCTTTTTTGAAGCAATCGACAGGGCACACGTCGACGCAGTCTGTGTAGCGGCATTGGATGCAAGATTCAAGTACGACGTGGGTCATGGCGTTCCTTTGTTCAATCAATTGGAGGGCGTTGTGCGGTTGCTTTGCGCCAGTAGTGATGAATTAAATGTTAAAAAATTAAAACGCTTATTTTAGCGCAAAACCCACAGACTTGCTGGACCGAATGATATGTGTTTCAACATATTTTCTTTAATGATTATAGGAGAAAAGCATATAAACGCAGTGAAGAGATTTTACAAGCTTTGATGCGAGGCGCGCGCTAAATAATGCGCGTTGTTTTTTGTTAACTGCTTTTTTTTTTGGTGAAAAAAGTTACAATGCGGCATGAAAAATACCACCCAAGCCATTGTGCTCTTCGCCCACGGTTCTCGTCAGTCATCGTGGCGCGAGCCGTTTGATAGGATTGCGCAACATTTAACCGAGCAACGTGCTGATGTGCGAGTTGAGCTGGCATTTCTCGAGCTCATGACACCGAGCTTAAACGAGGTTTTAAGCAGCGTCGCAGCCGAAGGCGTGATTCATGTCACCATCGTGCCGCTGTTTTTTGGTGTCGGCAATCATGTTGCGCGCGATTTGGGTGAATTGGTGCATGCGTTTCAAACGCAGCAGCCACAGATGCAAATCACCGTCGCACCCGCAGTCGGGCAAAGCGCAGCGGTCTTAGCAGCGATGGTGGATTATGCGAGTAACGCGGTGCCTGCTCAATCGTAGAGCGCCTTGCCTCAAGCCGCCGTTTATGCAGCATTGCTGCGATTGACTGGACAGGTCTGCCAGCACGGCGGCTTGCGGGCAAGCCGCCCGACATTTACGGTTGCGGTTACCCCAACGCCAATCCCACCAGCAACACACACGGCGCGTCGGCAATATCAATTTCCAAACTCAGTAATTCGCCCAAAACCGCGCGCTGCTCGCTTTGATTCGCCCAGCTCACGCCGCGCATGATAAGCACAGGCGTTTCTGGCGCTAAGCCACGTGCCAACAAGTTCAATCCAATTTGTTGCACCTGCCGTCCCGCCATATAAAACACCATGGTCTCGGACGGATCAATGTGTGCATCCCAGCCATTCGACGGTTGGTTTTGCCCCACACTCGCCGTCATCAGTCGCACACTGCGCGATACGCCGCGGCGGGTCAACGGCGTTTGCGCAGCCGCCGCAGCCGCCAATGCGGTGGTGATGCCTGGAACCACTTCAATATTTAAACCTGCCGCCCGCACCGCTGTGATTTCTTCATCGAGTCTGCCAAAAATCGACGGATCACCGCCTTTGAGTCGAACGACTTTAGCGTACTTCAAACCATGCTCGACAATCAATGCATTGATGTCATCCTGCGGGCGCGACCTGCCAAGCCCGCAGCGCTTGCCCACATCCACGCGCAACACATCGAATGCACAATGGTTTAAAAGCTCAGGGTCAATCAGCGCGTCATACAAGACGACCTGCGCTGCTTGCAAAGCACGCATGCCGCGCAAAGTGATGAGGTCTGCCGCGCCTGGACCCGCGCCGACGAAGGTGATGGTGTGTGTGTTCAAAATAGTGAGTGTTTGAAAATTAAAGTGTGGGGCGAGATGCCAATCAGTTGATCCAGCGTTTTAAGTCACTGCCAGATGACAGCACGGAGGCATGAGGATTGGCCGCATGGCGCATGCTCAAATGCAGAGGCGGTATTCGTCTCATGGAGGTTACGGTCAATTATTAACATCCAAAATCACCAATGTGCCAAAACTACCTTGCGTCCCCCCCCCCCCCCTCCGCCCCGCCCTCCCCCAAGACTCACCTCCTCCCCCCACGCTCCCCCCCTGGTCCCCGAGCAACCCCCCCCCCCC
>CALMCK010000214.1 GCA_937862845.1 uncultured Burkholderiaceae bacterium
CTATTTTTTTCATGTTAATAGGTTGTGGGTTTTTTTTTTTTTTTCGATTGGGGCGCTTATAGTTATAACAATATGATGTCGTACTGTTCTTGAAAAAACATGCCTTGGGCTTGCAGTGAGATGTTTTTGCCAATTTGGTTGGACAGTGCGGCCAAATGCGGGGCGACGTCGTCAAGCAGCATGTCGATGACGTCGGGGTGGGCGACGATGCGAAATGCGGTGGCGGAAAACTGGCAGGCTTCTCGTCGAATTTCGCGCAAAATTTCATAGCAGGTGGTGCGGGTGGTTTTGATGCAGCCACGGCCTGAACACATGGGGCAGGGCTCGCAGAGCAGCTGCGCGAGTGATTCGCGGGTGCGCTTGCGGGTGACTTCGATGAGGCCGAGTGGTGAAAACGGGTGGACGCTGATGCGGGTGCGGTCGTGGGCAAATTCTTTTTGCAGCACGTCCATGACGTGTTCGGCGTGGGCGGCGTTGTGCATGTCGATGAAATCGAGGATGATGATGCCGCCCAGATTGCGCAGGCGCAGTTGGTGCACGATTTCACGCGCGGCTTCGAGATTGGTTTTGAGTATGGTGTCGGCGAAGTTGCGCCCGGACACGTAGGAGCCTGTGTTGACGTCGATGGTGGTCATCGCTTCGGTGGGCTCGATGATGAGGTAGCCGCCTGACTTTAAATCGACGCGATGATTCATCGCAATGCTCAACTCGTCCTCGACTTTATAAGCATCGAACAACGGGCGTTCTATCGGTGCGAGCGTCAATTTGTCAAACACAGATGGCGTGAAGTCCTGCGCAAACCGTTGTAGTTCAGACAGATTGGCCGCATCATCGGTGATGATGAGTGCGGTGTCTGCGGTGACCATGTCGCGCAACACGCGTTGGGCGAGGTTGAGGTCTTTGTGTATCAGGTGCGGCGCTGGGTGGCGTTTGACGGCGTCGGAGATGTTTTCCCACGTGCGTGTGAGGTAGTCAATGTCGTTTTGCCATTCGTTAAGCGGCAATCCACAGGCGGCGGTGCGGATGATGTAGCCACCGTCGGCGTGCTCGCCGAGCAGGTCGGCCAACTGTGCTTTAAGTGCGGTGCGTTCCTCAGCATCCTCGACTTTTTGAGTGACGCCGATGCCTGTTTCTTTGGGCAGATAAACCAGTAGGCGACCCGCGATGCTGATTTTGGTCGAAAGCCGAGCGCCTTTGGTGCCGATGGGGTCCTTGATGACCTGCACGAGGACGGTTTGGCCATCAAATAAAATATTTTCGATGGGCGGTAAGCTGGCGGGCGCTTGCGAGGCCGATGGGCTGTGGGCGGCAATCGCCATGTCGGCGACGTGTAAAAACGCGGTGCGCTCCAAGCCGATTTCGATAAAAGCCGATTGCATGCCAGGCAACACGCGCACGACTTTGCCCAGATAAATATTACCGACCAAGCCCAAATTTGCGCTGCGCTCGATGTAGACTTCTTGCACCCGAGAGTCTTCGAGGATCGCGACGCGGGTTTCAAATGCGGTGGCGTTGATGAGGATGTCTTGTTTCATTGTGATGTTCTTTTTCTTTTTTATGGGCGAACACAAAGTAACCCCTTACTTTGTGCATTTATTGCTGTGGTGCTGATGTCACTTTATCTTTAATTTTGCTGGAGCAGGATACATTTTGCTGGGTTGATGCGAGCCTTCATTGTGAAGTTTGTTGGATAGATTGTAACAGTTCGCTGACCTCAAACAAAGGCAAGCCCATCACGGCTGAAAAGCTGCCCGATAAATGCGTGACAAAACATGCGCCCAGTCCCTGAATCGCATAAGCGCCTGCTTTGCCAAATGGCTCACCGCTGGCGATGTATTGCTCAATGTCCGTGGTGGAGAGCTCGCGAAAAGTCACGTCGCTGGTGACGGTGCGCTCGATGAGTTGACCTTCATGCAACAGCGCGATGGCGGTGTGTACCTGATGGGTTTGGTTGGAGAGCTTCTGCAGCATGTCGCACGCGTGCGCGGCATCGGCAGGTTTGCCAAAAATCTCGCCGTCCAGAGCAACTGTCGTGTCACTGCATAAAATCGGCAGAGTCGGTTGCTGGCCTTGCGCGTGTGCCGCAAAAGCCTTTGCGCGGCAGACGCGGCGCACATAATCGAGTGCGGGCTCGTTTGGCCACACGGCTTCGAGCAGCTCTGCGGCGTGCATGTCCTCTGGTAGGAGAAGGTCAAAGGGCACACCGATTTGCTCGAGCAGCTGGGCTCTGCGTGGGCTTTGTGACGCGAGGTAAATTTTGGGAAACGAAAAACTCATGGGCTTATGCTCGATGGTAAGGGTGGTTTTGCGTGATGGTGTAAGCGCGGTAAATTTGTTCGGCGAACAATACGCGCACCATGCCGTGCGGCAAAGTTAAACTCGATAGGCGGATGAGGCCATGCGCACTTGCTTTCAGCTCTGGCGACAAACCATCCGCACCACCGACGATGAGGGCGACGTGTTTGTGCTCATTTTGCCAATGGGTCAGCTGCGCGGCGAGTTTGACACTGCTTAAATCATCGCCGCGCTCGTCCAGCGCGATGATGTGCGCACCTTTGGGAATGCTGGCTTTGATTTTATCCGCTTCGAGCAGCATGGCGTGCTCGGCGGTTTTGCCTTCGCGTGCTTCGGGCTTGAGTTCTTTGAGCTCGAGCTTAATCTCACGCGTTGGCAGGCGTTTGGCGTATTCGTTGTATGCATCGATGACCCACGCGGGTTGTTTGTGGCTAACGGAGATGAGCGTGATGGTGAGCATGTCGTGCTTTCGGTGCGCTGTTTATGGTTGAATGTGTATTGGGGTTTTTTCTGGAATCATCTCAAATAGCTTTTTCATGTTGGCATCGTCCAGCGCGATGCAGCCCCATGTCCAATCGGATGATGCGCCTTTGCCATGAATGAAAACTTCACCGCCGAGTGCGGTTTTTTGTGGTGGCATGCTTTGATTTTTTTGTGCTTGGACGATTTGGTTGAAGGTTGGTTTATCGATGCGCTTTGCCTTGAGGCCGCGCTCAGCATCGGCTTGATTGGGGTAGCTCACGCCCAGACTGAGGTAAAAATTGCTTTTGGGATTTTTGTGTGTGATGTAGTAGTCACCCTCTGGCGTGGCGCCGTCGCCTTCGATGGATTTGCCGCCGACAGGGTTAAAACCGAGTGCGATGGGGAACTGCTGCACGAGTTGTTTGCCATTAAATACTTGCAGTTGCCGCTTTGATTTGTACACGACGATGTGCAGGCCTTTGCTGTGCGTGAATGCTGGGGGTGTTTTTGATGTGTCAGCGGCAGATGATGGCGAGCTGGGCGTGCAGGCCACAAGTGCGCTGAGCAGCGCCACACACGCCCAGCGGCGAATCAGCATAAAAGACGAGGACATGTTATTTAGCGCTCAACAGTTTGGCAGCGGTTGTTGCGGCGTCACTGTTTGGATATTGTGCGATGAGGTTTTGCAATGTCGCGCTGCCTTCGGTTTTTTTACCCGACTCGATTTGCGCGCTGCCGAGCGTGAGCATGGCGTCGGGCAATTTTTCGTGGCTTGGGTTTTTGGTGATGAAGCGGGTCAAATACGTGATGGCGAGTTTGTAATTGCGTGTGCCATAAGCGCTGCTGCCGCGCCAAAACTCGACTTGCGGGGCATAGTCGCTGTTTGGATATTTCTTGGCATGGTTGTCAAATGCCTTCAGTGCGGCGGCGTAATCGTTGCTTTGGACGAGTGCCATGGCTTTGTCGAAGTCAATTTGTGCGAGCTCTTCTGGGGTTTTGGGCTCAAACACTCGGATGCGGTCGCTCAAACTTTGAAAGCCCGATTCTTGTTCTGCTTTGAGGGTATCCAGCGTGTTTTTTGAGGTTTCTTGCTGGCCGCGCAATTTAGCGAGCTCTTGGTTGAGCTCGCTGATGCGGTTGCCTTGCGCCTCGACGGTTTGAATGGTGGCTTTGAGCTGCACGCGCAATTCTAAAATCGCTTGGCGTGCTTCGTTGTCCGCGTGGGCGGGCAGAGCGATGGTGGCGAGTGCGATAAACAATGCGCTGAGCGGGTATTTAATCTGAGTCATGGGGCACCTTGTGTGAGTGAGCGGTGGTCGCTGTGGTGAAGTGCTGAAACCAAGCGCCTACTCTCAGAGTGAGAGTAGGGCTGGTGCGCGTGCTGATCTGCGACGGGTGTGGCGATGGGATCAGTAGACGATGTCCGCGCGGCGGTTTTCTGCCCATGCCGCTTCGCCACTGCCCATGGCTTTTGGTTTTTCTTTGCCCAAGCTGACCGCTTCCATTTGGTTGGCGCCGACACCGCGCAAAGCGAGGGCTTGGCGCAAGGCTTCAGAGCGACGTTGACCCAGCGCGAGATTGTACTCGGCGGTGCCTCGGTCATCGGTGTTGCCTTGGATGATGATTTTTTGGCCACGGTTTTTATTGAGAAATTCGCTGTGCGCGCTCACGACAGGCTGGCCGTCTGCGCGCACGGTGTAGCTGTCAACATCGAAGTACACACTGCGCGCGGCTGGCGCTGGCACACCGTCTGCACCGATGCCATTGGTGACATCGACGGTTTTGACTTGTTGATCGCTGCCATCGAGTTTCACGGTGGAGCAGGCGGCGAGCAGTGCGGTGCTGGCGAGTAGGGCGCTGATTTTTTTGAATGTGTTCATGGTGTTCTCCTAAAGGGTGGTTTGAACTTGCTTAAACATCGCGTTTTATCAACGGGTCTGAAACGCGGCGTGCTTTAAAACTTACTTCATGAATGGGCCCCATGCAGGGAAGCGGGCTTTACCGCTTGGCAGCGGCAGATCTTGTTGCATGCGGCCGTCAATCGATGACGCGGCGAGGACTTGGCGGCCATTTTTGAGGGTGCTGTACAGCACGACTTGGCCGTTCGCCGCGAAGCTGGGTGACTCATCGCGTGTGGTGTTGGAAATGCTGTGCGCGTCACCGTATTGTAAATCCAAAATGTGGGTTTGGTAGCCGCCAGCGATGTTGCTGATGTAAGCCATTTTAGTCCCATCTGGCGAAATGCGCGCGCTGGTGTTGTAGCTGCCTTTGAAGGTCACGCGGGTTGCGGCTTCGCTCGCTTCGCCATTGGCGCTCATTTTATAAATCTGTGGCTGGCCGCCACGGTCGCTGGTGAAATAAATCGTCTGGCCGTCGGGCGAGTAAGTCGGCTCGGTGTCAATCACAGAACCCGTGCTGCGCGTCAATCGCGTCGTGCCACCGCCATTCGCTGCGACACGAAACACTTGCGTGTTGCCTTCTTGTGACAACGCCAGCGCGAGGTATTTGCCATCGGGTGACCATGCGGGCGCGCTGTTGTTGCCTTTGTAGTTGGCGATGACGGAGCGGTTGCCAGTCGGTAAATCATGGATGTAGACCACGGGTTTTTTTTGCTCAAAGGAGACATAGGCAACCTGTGTGCCCGATGGTGACCATGAGGGTGAAATAATCGGCTCGTTGCTGTTCAACGCCACCACAGAATTTGCGCCATCTGAATCAGAAATCAAGAGCTGGTATTTGCCATTGACTCGGTCCACATAGGACAAACGTGTCGAAAAAGCGCCGCGCATGCCCATGAGTTTTTCGTAAATAAAATCAGCCATGCGATGGCCCGCGCCGCGCAATCCGCTGGCGGGCACGGTCAGCGCGTAGTCGCCCAACGCCGCTTTGCTCTTGGCATCAAATAAGCGCAGCCGCACGGTGTAATTGCTGCCTGCGGCCACGACATCACCGACCACCAAAGCGTGCGCACCCCTCGCGCCCCACTCGGCAGGGTTCGCGCCATTTAAACCGACGGTCGCGCCGCCGACAGGAAAGTTCACCAAACCACCGCTGCGCGATAAATCGCTGCGGATGACGTCGGTGATGTTCACAGGTGCGGCAGACTCATTGGTGAAATGCGCGGTGGCGACGGGCAGCCCATCGCCTTGCAAATTGATGTCCACATTTTCTTGTGCGAGCACGCTGGCAGACAGCGATAAAAGTGCTGCGGTGAGCCAATACTTGAAGCGGAAAGTTGTTTGATTAAACATTTTCATCCTTTGTGTTTTAGGGGCGAATGGTTAAGGTGAAGCCACTTTGCAGTGATTTGGGTACATTGGGCGGCAGCCTTGAGCCGATGGCGCTGAGGAGCTTGGCATCCCAAGCAGCATCACCGCTGGTTTTGGCGATTCGCTTGCTTTGTATCACGCCGCTGGCGGTTAGGCTCACGAAAACCACTGCTGATTTGCCTTTAAGCGAGCGAGCGCTGTTTTCAACTTGACGTTTGACCGCTGCTTTATACCCAGAAGTGTCTTCACCTGAAGCAGCGCCTGAGCCATTTTTGATGGAGTTAAGGACGCTGGATTGATTGGCATTGTTGCTTTTGGGCTTGTTTTCGGCTGGTTTTTTCGGCTTCTCTGGCGTTGGCTTGGTGGTGGATTCGGGTTTCTTCTTGGGTTGCGGGCTAGTTTTTTCTGCGCGTGCATCTGATTTTTTGGTGTCAATTTCTGCGGGAGCGGTCTCCTCGGTTGATTGCTCAACGGGCGTGGTTTGACTTTCGTTGACCTCAGATTCTGTTGCGACGGCTTCGGGGATGGCTGGGTCATCCAGCGCAGCTTGCAAACTGGCGCCATCCCACAGTTCCACTTCGGCGGGTTTTGGTTGTTGCCATTGTAGATTCAAAAACAATGCGCCGATGAGCAATGCATTGACCAACAGCGCGAGCGCAAGGGCGCGCGGCGAGGCTTTTGATGCGTCTGTATCGGGTGGATGGGGCGTGTGGTTCATCAAAATCTACGGCTCACTTCGTCGCGCTGTCGGTTTGTTTGAGCAGCAGGCCGACGCGGTCAACCTTCGCCTGCTTGAGCGAGTCCATAACCGCCATCACATCGCCGTAGGCGACGGATTTGTCTGCAGCGAGGACGACGGGCTGTGATTTGTTGGCGGTGGCAGCGAGCACGGCGGCGGTCAGCTCGTCGGCGTTGCGGTACACGTCGCTGCTCAAACTGGGCACGGTCAATGCGCCCGCATCGCTCATTTGAATCACCAATGGCGGTTCAGGCGGCGCGGCGCTCGTGCCGACGCTCGGTAGATTGAGCACATTGGTCTGAATCATCGGCGCGACGACCATGAAAATAACCAACAAAACCAGCATGACGTCGATGTAGGGCACGACGTTCATCTCGGCTTTGGTGCGGCGCACGCGCTTGCGTAAGGGTTGCAATTGACTCATGGCTTGTCATTCGCTTGCAATGTGTTGGAAAAATCATCGATGAAACTCTCGTAGCGCAACGCGAGGCGATCGACTTCGGCGATGTAGCGGTTGTAAGCGAGCACGGCAGGAATCGCCGCGAACAAACCCAATGCAGTGGCAATCAACGCTTCGGCAATACCCGGGGCGACTGCGGCCAGCGTGCTTTGTGTCTCGCCAGAAAGCCCCATGAATGCATTCATAATGCCCCAAACGGTACCGAGCAGGCCAATGTACGGCGAAACCGAGCCGACCGACGCGAGGAAAGGCAGCTTCGCTTCGAGGCCGTCGAGCTCGCGTTGATAAGTCGCCTTCATCGCGCGCTGGGCGAACTCAAGGCGCGCTTCGGGGCGGGCCGACTGTTCGAGCATTTGCGTGTGTCCCTGCATGCCCGCGACGAAAATGCGCTCCAGACTGCCCGCTTGATGACGGTTCGCCAAGGATCCTTGAAACAAATTGTTCAACTGATGCGCCCCGCGAAACTCGTGTTCAAACGCCGTCGATTGCGCGCGTGCCTTGCGAATCAACGCGCCTTTATGAAATATCGTGTACCACGACATGATAGAAATAGCCACCAATGCAGCCATGATGAGCTGCACAATCGGGCTGGCGTTGAGGATGAGGGAGAAGAAAGTGTGGGTTTGGTTCATGTGTGCTCTGATGTTTAATGGGTGTTGCCCGCATTATAACCGAGCCCATCGCATGAACCATGGAGGTATCAAGGAAAAATTTGTTGGCATGTGTGCTGTTTCATCTGCGTTTGGGGGCAATTAAACACATGGAAAATAGCAGAAAAGCACCCAAAAGCAGCGATGCAAAGAGAGAATACAGACGAAAAATAGACAAAAAATAGACAAAAAATAGACGAAAGCACAAAATTTTTACATTATTTTTAAACTTTCGATGCTGCATTGCAACTGGTTTTTCCAGTGTTAACACCTTGATTTTTAAATAATTTGTCTGGGTTCGGATGTTTTTTGTTGCAGCACGACATCGAAAACATCGTTTCCATTTGCCCAGATACTTACATTTGTAAAGCAAAGTCGTGCTATCTTATCCAAGCGAGAAAACCTCGTCTTCAAAAAAGCGTGAATAAAACGCCTTTAACTGGTCAGTTTGACTAACAACAGGAGATACAAAAATGCGTAAATTAAGTTTAGCCCTTGCCGTGACCTGTGCCATTACAGGCTTAGCCGCATGTGGCGATAAGGCCGCTGCACCAGCAGCCAAGCCAGCCGATGGCGCAGCACCAGCAGCAGCGGGTCAGCAAACCATCACCATTGCGACTGTGAACAACGGCGACATGGTTGAAATGCAAAAACTCTCACCACAGTTTGAAGCCGCCAATCCAGGCATCAAATTGAACTGGGTGGTATTGGAAGAAGGCGCATTGCGTCAAAAAGTCACCACCGACATCGCCACCAAAGGCGGTCAGTTTGACGTGATGACCATCGGTATGTATGAAGCACCGATTTGGGCCAAAAAAGGCTGGCTGACCGAAATGAAAGACCTCGGTGCAGACTACGACGTTGATGATTTAATTAAGCCGATGCGTGAAGGTTTGTCAGTCGATGGCAAATTGTATGCCTTACCGTTCTATGGTGAAACGTCAATGACGTATTACCGCAAAGACTTGTTGGAAGCCAAGGGCTTAAAAATGCCTGAAAAACCAACATGGGAAGACATTGATAAATTCGCGGCAGCGATGACGGACAAAGACAAAGGCGTCTACGGTATTTGCTTGCGTGGTAAAGCAGGCTGGGGCGATAACATGGCACTCATCTCTACTATGGTCAATGCCAACGGCGGTCGCTGGTTTGATGAAAAATGGCAGCCACAGTTGAACACACCTGAGTGGAAAAAAACCATCACTCAATACGTCAATTTGCTGACCAAATACGGCCCTCCAGGCGTGACTTCAAACAGCTTTAACGAGAGTTTGGCTTTGATGCAATCGGGCAAATGCGGTATGTGGATTGACGCATCGGTCGCAGCGGGTATGTTGTTTGACAAATCTAAATCTCAAGTTGCGGACAAAATCGGCTTCGCACCATCGCCTGTTGGCAGCTATGCCAATGCATCAGGTTGGTTGTGGGCATGGTCTTTGGCCGTACCAGCATCATCTGCAAAACAAGAAGCGGCGAAAAAATTCGTGACTTGGGCAACGTCTAAAGAGTACATCGCATTGGTCGCTAAAGATCAAGGCAACTGGGGTCTGGTTCCACCGGGCACACGTAAGTCTACTTACGCCAACCCTGAGTACCAAAAAGCCGCACCATTCGCTTCATTCGTATTGGATGCATTGAATAAAGTTGACCCCGCACATGCAACGGCACAACCCGTTCCTTACGTTGGCGTGCAATATGTCGGCATCCCTGAGTTCCAAGCCATCGGTACACAGGTCGGTCAGTCTTTGTCAGGTGCATTGGCCGGTCAAACGAGTGTCGATGACGCACTCAAAGCGAGTAACGCCGCCGCGTTGAAAGCAGTTGAACAAGGTGGTTACTTGAAATAAAGTGACTCGCTTGAATGAAGTTTTCATGTTGTAAACTGAGGTTTATCGCCTCAAGGTGAGGGTGGGTGGTTTTGATGATGAAACCATCCACGCCGCACCAAACATTCAAAATTGTTTTTAAAAACCATCATAAATATTAAAAGAGACAGTTTTTAGAAACCCCTTAAATGGTTTGAAACGCGGAAAATTCTTGCTTTGGCAAGTTACACCACGTTTCTTTTTTATTAGAAAGGAGAGAACATGTCTGCTGCTATCCGCGTCCCTAAAAAAAGCAATCCTAAGTTATTGCTCGCGCAGCTCATGCTCACCCCTGCGGTGGCGATGTTGTTGATCTGGATGGTCGTGCCATTGGTCATGACTTTGTATTACTCGTTTCTCAACTACAATTTATTAAACGGCAGTGAAACCACATTTACATGGTTTAGCAACTACAAGTATTTATTTAAAGATGCCGATTTTTGGGTGTCGATTTGGAATTCTGTATTGATGATTGGCACGGTTTTGGTTTTTTCCGTGGTCTTTGGTTCTTTATTGGCATGGTTGTACGATCAGGATTTTAAAGGTCGCAACGTCGCGCGATTGTTTGTAATTGCCCCGTTCTTTGTCATGCCGACAGTGTCTGCCTTGCTGTGGAAAAACATGATGTTCAATCCCGTATACGGCATGTTTGCCGCAGTGTTTGGATTTTTTGGATTGCCAGCGGTGGATTGGTTTAAGGATTATCCGATGCTGTCGGTCATTATGATTATGACATGGCAATGGATGCCATTCGCTTTCTTGATTCTATTGACTTCGATTCAGTCTGTGGACAGCGAGCAAAAAGAAGCGGCGAAGCTTGATGGTGCCCGACCTTGGCATGTTTTTTGGTACATCATCATCCCCCACCTCAAACGTTCGATTTCTGTGGTGATTATGATTGAAGCGATTTTCCTGTTGTCCACTTTTGCCGAGATTCACATCACGACAGGTGGTGGTCCGGGCAATGCGACGACCAATTTGACTTATTTTGTGTTCTTGCGTGGTTTGAGTCAGTTTGACATTGGCTTGGCTTCTGCAGGTGGTGTGATTGCGGTGATTCTGGCCAACATTGTGTCGTTCTTCTTGATTCGCACAGCATCTAAGAATCTGGAAGGATAAGGAGAGCCCCATGAAAAATACAAAACTACAAACCTTGCTCATCACCTTATTTGGTTGGGCGATTGCCTTGCTGGTGTTCTTTCCGATTTTTTGGATGTTTTTGACCAGTTTCAAAACTGAAGAAATGGCGATTTCAACACCGCCGCAGTTTTTCTTCACGCCAACGCTTGAAGGCTATCGTGAAATCATGTCACGGGTCAACTACATGCACCACATGGGCAATTCGGTCATCATCGCTTTTGGTGCGACGCTGTTATCGATTGCGATTTCGGTGCCATCGGCGTATTCAATGGCACTGTATCCGACCCGCCGCACGCAAGATATTTTGCTGTGGATGATGTCGACCAAAATGATGCCGTCGGTCAGTGTGCTTTTGCCCATTTATGTGGTGTTTCAGAAATTCAGCTGGTTGGACAACATCCCCGCCATGATTCTCGTGTACACCTTGATGAATTTACCCATCACCATATGGTTGATTTACTCATACTTTAAAGACTTGCCAACAGAGGTATTGGAAGCCGGTCGCCTGGATGGCATGACTTTATTCCAAGAAATCCGTTACTTGATTTTGCCCATGAGCTTACCAGGCTTGGCCTCTACCGCTTTATTAAGCATCATTTTGTGTTGGAATGAAGCGTTCTGGAGCTTGAACTTAACCACCACCAATGCCGCGCCATTGACTCAATTGATTGCGACATTCTCGTCGCCAGAGGGTTTGTTTTGGGCAAAATTATCAGCGGCGTCTGTGCTCTCTGTGGCACCGATTATGGTGCTTGGCTGGTTCAGTCAAAAGCAACTGGTGCGCGGTTTGACCTTCGGCGCAGTGAAATAAAAAGGTGGACATGCGCACGACTTCATCGCGATTCTCGACGCTCATCAGCGATTGCGATGGCGTGCTCATCGACTCAGAAGTCGTGGCGCATGAGGTGTTGGTTCATGAAACACAAACGGTTTTTCCATCGGTTGATGTGGACGCCTTGCTTAACAGCTCATTTGGCCAAAAAACCGAAGAGCTGGTGCGGCAAGTGGCGCGACATGCCAATCAAGAGATTCCAGATGGATTTTTACGGCGTTTGCGGATTTTAACCGATGCCAGTATTGAAGAGTTGGCGCTGCCAGTGGCGAATGTGGATGTTTTATTGCGTTGTCCACAGCTCAAAGCAGTGGTGTCCAACAGCGGCATGGCGCGGATTATGTCGGCGGTGAGCAAGATTCGCTTGCAGCGCGATGATGTGAAAATCTACAGTGCCGATCAAGTCACTGAGCCTAAACCATCGCCAATGCTGTACCAGCTGGCCGCGCAGGGTTTGGCTGTGGCACCCGAGCAGTGCTTGGTCATTGAGGACAGCAGCTCCGGGGTTCGTGCCGCATTGGCCGCTGGCATGAGCGTTTTGGGTTTTGTTGGTGGGCAACACATTCCACCTAGCCATGCCGCTGATTTACTCGAGATGGGCGTGCTCGCCGTGTTTGATGAAATGGAAGATTTACCGCAGTTGTTGGAACAAACAGCAGGATGGACAGTGCAACAAAAGTAGGGTGGGTATCGCCCATCAAAACGCTCGCACCGCAACACACGAGCATGTGAAGTCATGGTGGGCGATGCCCACCCTACACAAAATTTATTGGAGACATAAAATGGCAACAGTACAACTCAAAGGCATTGCAAAAAAATACACAGACACCTATGCCGTCAAAGGTGTGGACGTCGATATTAAAGACGGTGAATTCATCGTACTGGTCGGCCCGTCAGGCTGTGGCAAAACCACCACGCTGCGCATGATTGCAGGGTTGGAAGAAATCACAGATGGTCAGCTCATCATCGATGGCAAACCCGCCAATGACCTCACACCTGCCCAGCGCGGCATTGCGATGGTGTTTCAGTCTTATGCACTGTATCCGCACATGAGTGTTGAGGAAAACCTCAGCTTTGGCCTGCGTTTACAAGGTGTGCCGAAAAACGAAATCGACGAAGCAGTCAACAATGCGGCTGAGATTTTGCACATCAAGCATTTACTCGACCGAAAACCAAAAGCATTATCAGGTGGTCAACGCCAACGTGTGGCGATTGGTCGCGCGATTACCCGCAAACCCAAAGTGTTTTTGTTTGACGAGCCGCTGTCCAATTTGGATGCATCATTGCGTGTGCAAATGCGAATTGAATTCGCACGCTTGCATCAAGACCTCGGCGCGACCATGATTTATGTGACGCATGACCAAATCGAAGCGATGACCTTGGCCGATCGGATTGTCGTGTTTTCAGAGGGCCGTGTCGAGCAAGTTGGCACGCCGTTGCAGCTCTACCATCAACCGAATAATTTATTTGTCGCAGGCTTTATCGGCTCGCCCAAAATGAACCTCGTGTCTGTGCAAGTCGAATCGGCAGATGATAAATTCGCCGTGGTGCGCATGACAGACGGCTCGTCGATTAAGGTCGCATGCAATGGCTCAGGTCAGCTCAAAGCGGGTGATAAAGCCACTTTGGGCATCCGTCCAGAGCATTTGAGCGTACAATCTGCGGACCAAGATTTCGGCGTCAAAGTGACTTTGTGCGAACAAATGGGTGACTCAACCATGGTGTATGCAAAGCTCGAAAATGTTGACGATCCATTGGTGGTTCGTGTCGCGGATGTGTTTCGTGCCGAAAAAAACCATGCCTTGCGCATCGGTGTCAATCCAGAGTTGGCCTATTTATTTGACTCAAATGGTCAGGCCGTGCCGCGCCATTTGCAAGCCATCCACGCTCAATACGTGTAATCCCAATGCTGGGGAGTGAGCGGATGAGCCATGGTCAGACGTTCACCCCAGTTTAGGAGAAGCAGTATGGAAGCGATCGACACAAAAGTCGAGCTGCAAGCGCAAATTGCATGGCTGTACTACATCGGTAATTTAACCCAGCAAGACATCGCCAAAAAACTCGGGATGTCACGCCCGACGGTGCAACGGTTTTTAAACTTGGCCATTGAGAACGGCATTGTGCAGGTGAAAATCGACCACACCGCCACAACCTGCATGGATTTGGCGAAGCGTTTGAAAGATCGATTTCACCTCGCCGAGTGCGAAGTTGCGCCTGTGGACGAGGCCACCGTTGGGCAAGTAGACCGCTTGATTGCCATGAGTTCTGGGCGGTTTTTAGAGCAAACTTTGCGCGCCATAGGCATACATGGCATCGCGCTGGGGACGGGTCGTGCGATACGCTCGATGTGTCACGGCGTCTCGCGCCACCACCTCAAGAATTTTAAAGTGGTGTCGTTGGCTGGGACGGTGGCGTCCGATGGCTCATTCAATCGCTACGACGCCAGTTTAAGTTTGGCGGAAAAAACCGATGGTAAGTATTTCATTCTGTCGATTCCGCTGGTCGCCGAAGACGTGCATGATCGTGAGTATTGGTATGCCTCGCGCACCTACACGCGCCAGTTGAGCAACTATGCAGATTGCCACACTGCCTTTATTGGTGTGGGCTGGGTGGGTGAGGATTGCTCTTTGGTGCAGGATGGCTTTATTGACAATGCGGCGGCGAGGCAACTGGTCGAGCAAGGCGCAGTCTGCGATGTGCTCGGCTGGGTGCTCGATGGAGAGGGTCGTTTGTTGAATCAACCCATTAACGACTGCATCACCAGTTTTAAACAAAGTATTTTAGCGCAACGGCCTGTCATCGGCGTTGCGGGTGGCGTTCACAAACACGCCGCCATTCTCGCCGCACTGCGCGGCGGCTGGCTCAAAGGTTTGATTACGGATCAGCACACGGCAGAGTTTTTATTGAATTCCAAAACATAGGTGGGCGATGCCCATCTTTATTGTAGAAAAGAGGGCATCATGACCACCACAACTTCCCAGCCACGTATTATGTTGCATTTGGGCTTGGGCTCATTTCACAGAGCACATCAAGCCGTTTACATCCAAAACCTCATCGATAGCGGTGATGAGACGTGGGTGTTGGCGGGCGGTAATCTGCGCGCTGACATGCTCGATTTAATCGACGCGTTGCAAAAACAAAATGGCGCATACACACTTGAAACTGTCTCTCCCAGCGGCGAACACTTTTACCAAACGATTGACGCGATTCGCCACATCATTCCTTTTGACGAGCAGCTGAGCGGCTTGGTTGCCATGGGCGCCTCGGCCAATACAGGTATCATCTCATTCACCGTCACTGAGGCGGGCTACTACCTTGATGACAAAGACCAGCTCGATTTTAGTTTTAGCGATCTCACAGCAGACCTGAATCGTGTGAAAACAGGCGCTGTCGGCTACTCAATATACGGCGCTTTGGTCACGATTTTACGCGCGCGGATTGCTGCGGGCGCAGGTCCTGTGACATTGCTCAACTGTGATAATTTACGCCACAACGGCCGTCGTTTTCGTTATGGCCTATTGCAGTTTATTGATCAAATTAACGACACCGCACTCAAAGCATGGGTGGAGGCCAACACCACTTGCCCAAATGATATGGTTGACCGCATCACACCGCGCCCGACCGATGTCGTGCGTCAATCGATTAAAGCGGCCACTGGCGTGGACGACCCTGCTGCGCTCATGGGCGAGCGATTCATCCAGTGGGTGATTGAAGAAAACTTTATCGCAGGTCGCCCCGCATGGGAAAAAGTCGGCGTCGAAATGGTCGAGTCTGTCACGCCATACGAAGAAGCAAAAATCCGCATCCTCAACGCCAGCCACAGTTGCTTTGCATGGGCTGGCACACTCAAAGGCTACAGTTACATTCACGAAGGCACGCAAGACCCTGCCATCCGCCAACTCGCCTATGATTACGTGACTCATGACGTTATGCCGTGTTTGTCGCCATCGCCATTGGATTTGGCGGCATACCGCGACATTGTGTTGGAGCGTTTTTCAAATGAAGCGATTTGCGACACGAACCAACGCGTCGCCATGGATGGCTTTTCTAAAATCCCAGGTTACATCGTACCGACTTTCCGAGACTGCATTGCTGCAGGCAGGGCATTTGACCATGTCGCCGTGCTGCCAGCGCTTTTTCTCACGTATTTGCAACGTTGGCACCAAGGTCAAATCGCTTATGAGTACCAAGATCAGGCCATGAACCCAGCGGCTGCACACGCCATCTGTGACGCCGATGATGTGGTGGCGGCATTCTGTGCGGATGTCAACTTATGGGGTGGTTTGGCTAATGATACGCAACTCGTCGCGACCATGCGACGAGCTTATGAAGCCGTACAGGTGTTTAATACCGCAGCTTAGTTGAATGCACATTTGTTGAGCCACAGTGGACGGCATGCTTGGTGAATTCAAGCACGAAGTGCAACGCTGTTAAAAAGACTTGCAGGAGAAATA
>CALMCK010000215.1 GCA_937862845.1 uncultured Burkholderiaceae bacterium
GCCGCACCCAGTGCGCAAGCCGTGCGCATCAATAAATTCGACACACTGACAGAAAGCGAAATCAACCAGTCCTACTACTTTGACTGGAACCGCAACTCGACTTTCC
Organism: uncultured Burkholderiaceae bacterium; assembly: GCA_937862845.1. Classification (GTDB taxonomy): domain Bacteria; phylum Pseudomonadota; class Gammaproteobacteria; order Burkholderiales; family Burkholderiaceae; genus Hydromonas. The sequence continues at coordinate 107 of CALMCK010000215.1, forward strand.
GCGCCGCCTTGTTTAAAGCATTTAAAACATCAAACCTCAAACCACCCGCATGGTTGCGCCAAGGCAGCGGCCCATCGAAACCATCGCGCTTGATTAAAAGCGGTACCGCCAATTTCGTTTTGCTCAACACCTGCCAAGCAGGCAAATGCGACGACAACGAAATCTACGTTTTGTTTGACACCACCACCAAAACAGCCAGCGCCGTCACTCAAATCGAGGGCAAAACCACATGGATTGGCAACCCAACTGCCGCCAGCAAAGAAATTTTATCCAGCCACAGCGGCATGCATTGATTCAAGCCACACCATCACGCCGTGCTTTTTAATCGCACGGCGTTTTAATTAATAAAATGAGCACACCATGACCGACCACACAGCAGACATCACATTAGACGAAAACACCCTCATCGCCCAGCGCCGCGAAAAACTCGCGCACTGGCGCACGGCAGGCATCGCTTACCCCAATGACTTCGTGCCCGAACATCGCGCAGGTGCACTGCAGTCCGAATTTGAATCCACAGACAAACCCGAGCTCGAAGAAAAAAACATCGAAGTCACCATCGCAGGGCGCATGATGCTCAAACGCGCCATGGGTAAAGCCAGCTTTGCCACAGTGCAAGACGCCAGTGGGCAAATCCAGTTTTACATCAACGACCAAGGCGTCGGCGAAGAAGCACATGAAGCATTCAAACATTGGGACATGGGCGACATCATCGCCGCACGCGGTGTATTGTTTAAAACCAACAAAGGCGAGCTGTCTGTGCGCTGCGCCGAACTGCGCCTCATCAGCAAATCCTTGCGCCCGCTGCCCGATAAATTCCACGGCCTCGCCGACCAAGAAACCAAATACCGCCAACGCTATGTCGATCTCATCGTCACACCCGAGACCCGAGCCACCTTCGTGAAACGCAACAAAGCACTCAACGCCATGCGCGACTTCATGAACACCAACGCCTTCATGGAAGTCGAAACACCGATGCTGCACCCCATCCCAGGTGGCGCATCGGCCAAACCATTTAAAACCCACCACAATGCACTCGACATGGAAATGTTCCTGCGCATCGCGCCAGAGCTGTACCTCAAGCGCCTCATCGTCGGTGGCTTCGAGCGCGTGTTTGAAATCAACCGCAGCTTCCGCAACGAAGGCGTCTCCGTGCGCCACAACCCAGAATTCACCATGATGGAATTCTACGCCGCCTACACCGACTACCAATGGATGATGGACTACACCGAATCCATCATCCGCCACGTCGCACAAGTCGCCACGGGCAGCGCAGTGTTGACCTATCAAGGCCGTGAAATTGACTTATCAGCAAAATTTGACCGCCTCACCATCGTCGGTGCGATTGAGAAATACGCCCCCCAATACATCGGCACCGCCACCCACGATGACGTATTTTTGCGTGCAGAGCTCAAGAAAAAAGGCGTCGACACCACGCAAGCCCCGCTCAAAACCGCAGGCATCGGCGCACTCCAGCTCGCACTGTTCGAAGAAGTCGCAGAACATTTATTGTGGAACCCAACCTTCATCATCGACTACCCGATTGAAGTCTCGCCACTCGCGCGCGCCTCTGACACGCGCGAAGGCATCACCGAGCGATTTGAATTATTCATGACCGGTCGCGAATTCGCCAACGGCTTTTCAGAATTAAACGATCCTGAAGACCAAGCCGCCCGCTTCATGGCACAAGTCGCCAACAAAGACGCCGGCGACGACGAAGCCATGTACTACGACGCCGACTACATCCGCGCCCTCGAATACGGCATGCCCCCCACCAGCGGCTGCGGCATCGGCATCGACCGCCTCATGATGCTCGTCACCGACAGCCCTAATATTCGGGATGTGTTGTTGTTTCCGCATTTGCGTAAAGAGGATTAAACAATGAAGAGCCTTCATGCCGATGGTCTGCGCGGTTTAGCGGCATTAAATGTCGTCATTAGCCATTTCATGGCGGCTTTTACACCCTTTCTCATGCATTACAATTATCCAGAGACTTTTCCCGCTGGTCAGATGAGCACTTTCTCAACAATACTTAACCTACCTATTTTCACCATTCTTTATAACGGTCACTTCGCAGTGCTGATTTTCTTTGTGCTTTCAGGCTATGTTCTGGCTCGCCCGTATTATCTTGATAAAAGTCATTCATTAAAAAATAGACTTTGGGGGCGTTATCTACGATTAAATTTGCCGATTGCTGTATCCCTATTAATCTCCTTTTTTTTATACTCAACCATCTCTTACTTCAATAAAGAGGCTGCCCTTCAAATGGGTGGGAATTTATGGCTATCAAATGCATTCCCAAACGGCATAGATGTTTTTCAATTTATCAAACATGCCCTTTACGCCTCGTTGTTGTTTGGTGCCAATGATTTAAACGGTCCACTATGGACCCTTAAAATCGAATTTATTGGCTCGGTCCTCTTACTCGGTTACTACATCGTCAAACCAAATAAACATGATTTGATAACTTCACTGATTGCTTCACTGTTTTTGGTTGCTATTTTTAAGGCGGAATCAATCTACTTTATTAGCATTTTGACAGGCGCCTATCTAAACAGCTTCTCCAAACCACGAAAACCCATACTGTTCTTAATTGGCATCATTGGTTTGTACTTCGGCTGTTTTGGCTTTGGTTCTTATTTATACGATTTTTTACCAGACGTAGGAATTTGGCAAAGGAAAGATTTCTATAACACAATAGGTGCCCTACTTTTAGTGTTCGCAGTCATCAATGGCTTTTGCAGCTTTATCTTCACAAACATCCTTAGTCAATTTTTAGGGAAAATATCATTTTCAATTTACCTACTTCATATGCTTGTTTTAGGATCGATTGTTAGTTATTTTTATACTTTCATCCCTAAAAGCTTGTCGTACCTAACACTGCTGTTTATTACTTATCTTTTCATTAGTATTGCAGTATCTGTCATTTTTGAACGTTATATTGACCGATCATCTATCAAAGCTTCTAAGGTTTTTTCAAACTGGATAAACAAGTAATTAACCTGTCAATACCCCCCCCACCCCAACCACATGCACCAGCCGCTCGCCGTCGTAGATCAAA
>CALMCK010000216.1 GCA_937862845.1 uncultured Burkholderiaceae bacterium
CGGACGCGGGGTGGAGCAGCATGGTAGCTCGTCGGGCTCATAACCCGAAGGTCGTAGGTTCAAATCCTGCCCCCGCAACCACCACATTAGCCTTTCTGGCTCGACGCACGGATGCGATTATCCCGTCATTTTCTATAGCAATCTATTTTGGCATCTCGATGGACAGTGTTGTTTAACCTGTCTATTTTCATATCTACTTGAAATTTTTTCAAATCCACGCGTCAATGCGTGGCGTGTTTGAACGATGCAATGATTTTATGACCACACCCAATTACAAACGAATTATCGAAGCCTTGATTTTATGTCATGACGCGCCGATGACGCTTGCGCAGATTAAAGCGACGCTTGAATCTGATCTGGACAACGCCGCATTGCGCGAACTGCTCGATGAGATTAAGCTTGACTGGTCTGAGCGCGCAGTGAATTTAATGCAGCTCGCTTCGGGCTGGCGTTTTCAAAGTGCGCCCGACATGCTGCCGTTTCTCGATCGCCTGCGCGCCGAAAAACCCGCGCAATACTCACGTGCCGTGATGGAAACTTTGGCGATTATCGCATACCGCCAGCCTGTCACCCGTGGTGACATCGAGGACATTCGCGGCGTGACGGTCTCTTCCGAAATCATCAAAAAACTCGAAGAGCGCGGTTGGATTGATGTTGTCGGCCATCGCGAAACGGTGGGTCGTCCGTCTTTATTTGCCACCACCAAACAATTTTTAGATGATTTGGGCTTTGTCGGCTTGCATGAGCTACCCACATTGACCGCGCCAGAGACGCCTGGCGATATCGAAAGCGCGCAATTGTCTTTGTTAGAGATGCCCGCAGTTGCACAGGCCGATACCGTGTCTGGCGATGTGTTGTCAGACGACGAGCTGTTATTGATTGACACTGCCGAAGAAGCATTGATTAATGAAGAGTCGGTACTCAAAGAGTTGGCCGAGCTCGATGATGTCTCATCGCCAATCGCCGCAGAATCCACTCTCGATGTGACTGAAGCCATCGCTTTGCCCACGGCTTTGGCCGATGCCGCAAACGATGGTGAGAATGATGTCACCACACCCACCGATGATTTGAACGGACAAATATAAATCATGAGCAACAAGCGCGATCACAGCAAAAAACCATCAGCCCCCGCCGCCCACAGTGACGCATCGGGCACGCCGAAGAAAAAAAGCACATTGCTGCGCGGCCCACATGGTTTGCGCAAGCGCCGCGACGAAGAAGCACCGTCGGGCGAATCTCGCGAACGACGCGAACGCACGGCACGACCCGCCAGAGCGCCCAAAGACAGCGCTGCTTTTGTACCCAATCCTGATTCACCCGCATCTGCAAATCCCGCACGCGAAGAGCAAGAGCCGCGCCAACGCTCTGGACAGCGTTTGTTTCGTGCAGGCGTCCGCTCAAAAAACAAAGAAGAAAACAACAGTAGCCGTCCGCGCAAAGACAATCGGTCAAAGTCACCATACCCAAACACACGCAACGAGCGTCCCGCGCAGTCCAACTACGTCGAGTTTGCCACAGATTATGACGATGATGACGGCGAATTTCCATCGTACGAGTACTCTGATGCCGCCGACAACGCCGCATTTGACCCCAGTAAAGCCGAAGTGGCAGAGGACTCGATCAAGCTGCAAAAAGTATTGTCCGACGCAGGCATCGGTTCGCGCCGCGACATGGAAGAGCTGATTATTTCAGGGCGCGTGTCGGTCAACAGCATGCCCGCGCATATTGGTCAACGCATCAACGACGAAGACCACGTGCGCGTCAACGGCAAAATCCTCCAACGCAAACGCCTCACGCCCGCCGTGCCGCGTGTCGTGATTTATCACAAACCCGCAGGCGAAATCGTCAGCCACAGCGACCCAGAAGGCCGCCCAACCGTGTTTGACAAACTGCCGTTCACCCGCAAAGGCAAATGGCTCGCCGTCGGTCGGCTTGACTTCAATACCGAAGGCTTGCTGATACTCACCACTTCTGGTGATTTGGCCAACCGCATGATGCACCCACGCTACGGCCACAACCGCGAATACGCAGTCCGCGTCATGGGCGAGGTCACCGACGCACAGTTTCAACAATTTAAAAACGGCATCAAGCTCGACGACGGCATGGCCAGTTTTTCTGCCATCGAGCGCATTGGCGGCGACGGTGTCAACCGCTGGTTGCGCGTGGTCATCGGCGAAGGCCGTAATCGCGAAGTGCGCCGCATGTTTGAAGCCATTGGCGTCACCGTCAGTCGCCTGATTCGCGTGCGCTTCGGCCCCGTGGTTTTGCCCAGCCAGCTCAAGCGCGGCCGTTGGGAAGAATGGGAGCGTCCACAGGTGCTGCACCTCATGAACGAGCTCGGCCTAAAAATACGCAGCAGCAACACAGACAAGCGTGGCAATCCCATTTCACGTGAGCGCGAAGACGCACAGCCCGCCGAAAATGCCCACCTCATGAGTGCTTTTGGTGTCTCGCATGACAGCAAAGAGGGTCTCACAGGGCGAGGCCAGTCACGCCATGCGGGCAATAATGCCGGTGGCAGTCGCGGACGCGCCAATACAGAACGCAGTACGGGTCGTCCTTCGGGTGGCGCAAGCGGTTCAAATAAGCGTGGCGGCCAAGGTGGCGCAAAACGAGGTGCTTCTGGCGGCTCTGCAGGTGCGCGTCGCAGCAGTGGGCGCTCAAAATGAAGTGTCTTTGGGCTTAAAAACCTGCATTAATGATGTAAAAAGCCTTGTAAATCAATGGCAAAACCCGTATAATTGCGGAAAATTTAGGGCGCAGTTCACCACAAGTTGGCAGGTTTTATCGTCAGCTGAACTGCGCAAGTCAAAAAGGGCGCCACGTGTGGAGCCCTTTTTCTATGGAAAAACGGATACAAGTTCGAATATGAATTTAGAGCAGTTGATTGAGCAAACCGTTGTGGGTTTGGGTTACGAGTTGGTGGACTTTGAGCGTGCACCGAGTGGTTTGATGAAAGTTTTCATCGACCACACCGACCATGAAAAGCAGGTATTGATTGATGATTGCGAAATCGTCAGTCGCCAACTCACGTATTTATTTGAAGTGGACCACATCGCTTACGAGCGACTGGAAGTGCCGTCGACGGGCATCGATCGACCGCTTAAAAAAC
>CALMCK010000217.1 GCA_937862845.1 uncultured Burkholderiaceae bacterium
GGGCAACTGTGACTTTGGTCGGTTGGATACTGTTAGGCGCTGGACTGGTTCTGGTGTCTTTGTCGTTTGTGGGTGCGCGATTTTTTCTCGGTTTACCGATTTTGCGGTCTGCCCGTAAAGCACCTTGGTTGCGAGTGACGGAGTTTGTTTGTGCTTATGCATTGTTTATTAGCATTGGGTTTTTCTTTGAAAAGCAAATCGGCTCATGGACAACTCAGGGTTGGGCGTTTTATGCGGTGACGTTTATGTTGTTTATCGTGGCAGGTTTTCCGGCCTTTGCTTATCGTTATTTATGGGATAAACGCTCATGAGTTGGCATCGCGAGGAGTTGCTCAAGGACGACGGCTTGAAAGAAACGCAGCTGTCCAGTGAGCAGCGTTACGATGGTTATTTTATGAATGTTCAGCGCGACACGGTTGAGCTGCCCAATGGCCAAACATCGACCCGCGAATACATGAAGCACCCAGGTGCGGTGATGATTATTCCTGTCTTTGACAATGGTGATGTGCTGCTGGAGCGTCAGTTTCGCTACCCACTTCATCAGGTTTTTGTTGAGTTTCCTGCGGGCAAAATGGACGGCGGTGAGTTGCCATTGCAGACGGCTCATCGTGAGCTGTTAGAAGAAACAGGTTATACAGCGAGTGAGTGGCAGCATGTCACCAGCATCCACAATGCAATCGCTTACTGTGATGAAGTGATTCATTTTTATCTGGCGCGGGGTTTGGTCAAACGCGATGAACAAAAGCTCGATGACAATGAGTTTTTACAGACCATGCGCGTGCCGTTTGGCGAGCTCGAGCTCTGGGTGAAGCAAGGCTGGGTAGCTGATGTGAAAACCCAGCTGGGTATGTTTTGGTTGAAAGACATGATGACTCAAAAGTGATGACAACACATAAAAATGCAAAAAGCGAACCCGAGGGTTCGCTTTTTTGATGCATGAGCAATTATGCTTTGTTGTTGCCGAGCAAACTGGTCAATACTGAGCCGATGTCGCTGGCGTCGATTTGGCCATTGGGCGTCAGTTTGTTAATCAGTTGTGGCAACAGGTCCGCCAGGCCACCTGCGGCTTCACCCTCAGACACGCCAGCGCTTTGAGCGATTTGTGCCAAAGTGCCGTTAGAGCCTAATGAGTTTTGGATTTGGTCGGCAGAAACCGCTTGGTTGTCGCCTGTGCCAATCCATGAGTTGACTTGGTCACCCAAGCCGAGTTGGCTCAACATGCCCGTCAAATTACCCAAACCGCCTGCCACTGCATCGTGGTTAGCGCCTTGACCACCGCCGAGTAAACCACCGATGAGGCCGCCCAAGCCGCCGCCACTTTGTTGGTTGTTGCCGCCGAGCAAGCCGCCGAGCAGACCGCCCAAGCCACCGCTTTGTTGGCCACCTTGATTGGTCATCATGCCAATCACTGCTTGCAACAATGCGCCTTGTAAGCCATTGTTGCTGTTGTTATTGTTGCCGCCCAAAGCAGCGCCTAAAAGACCGTCGATCAATCCCATGATAATTCCTTTAATTCAAATAAAGTCAAACAATGAAGCTGTAGAAAGATTGACTCAATGATGAGCCAATCTGGAGAATAGCGTGGAAAAAATAGGTATCTTGCCTCGCATGCGCGAATAATAGCATGAAGTTTCAGAGCGCGTGGCGTCTTGATAGGTTTTTATAGTTAGTGGCTTTTACGCAATTTATCGGGGTGAAATGTCACCGTGTTCGACCATGCTGTGAGCGGCTGCACCTGAAGCGACGATGTAGTGATCCAAAATATGAATGTCGAGGGCAAGCAGTCGTTCTTGCAATAATAAAGTGCTGGTCACATCGTCAATCGATGGCTCTGCCATGCCGTCAGGGTGGTTGTGCGCCAGTACCAAACTGTGCGCATTCAGCGTCAATGCGCGTTGAGCGATGGGTCGTATCGGTAATGTGGTGTGCTGCGCATTCCCAGTGCTGATGGTTTCGCAAGCGATGAGGGTTAACGTGGGACTGAAAAATAAAACAATCAAATGCTCGTCTGGCAAGCCATGCAATTGATGTTGGATGTAGGTTTTGAGCGCCGCGCTGTGCTCGAAGGCATTGTGCAAAGACAGCTTGGATGCCAGTGCGCGGCGGCTCATTTCGAGCACCGCCTGCAGTTGCACGTATTTCGCCTCGCCCATGCCTTTGATGTGTGAGAGCTCTGACTCGGAAGCGGCGAATAGGGCGGCCAGACTGCCGAAGTTGTCAATCAGCTCGTGGGCCAAATCCACTGCGCTTTTACCGACCATGCCGACCCGCAGAAAAATCGCCAACAGCTCGGCGTCGGACAGGGATGCCGCGCCATGAGCGAGCAGTTTTTCACGAGGGCGTTCGTCAACAGGCCAGTCAGTAATCGGCATAATCGGTTACAATCTCATATTGTTAAATGCAAAGTAAAAACCACCTTTGCATTTGGTTAAAATTAGAGATTTTGAGCGGGAAACCCGCACAAAATCTACTGAAAACCAAAAAAGTCAAAATTGAAAAACACCAGGTTGTATTTGCCTTGAATATCGTCAGTGGGTGCGTGTGTCTGTGCATTCTACTTGTATTTAGCCCAGTTTAGGATGCCTTATTTATGTCAGAATTTAAAACGCTTGATCAACCGATGGTCTGTGAGCACTCGCATGTGACGCTGCATTATCGCTTAACCGTGTTGGGCGAAGTGTTGAGTGATTTTCTCTCCACGTTTGAAGGTCACCCTGCCACCGTCGCGGTGGGGCAGGCGCAGCTCGCTCCTTTCATGGAGGAGCGTTTACTCGGTCTGCCTGAAGGGGCGCATGAGGTTTTCGATGTGTTGGCCGATGAGGCATTCGGCGACTACAATTCCGAGTGGCTGCACGAAAT
>CALMCK010000218.1 GCA_937862845.1 uncultured Burkholderiaceae bacterium
AGCGCTACGCCAGCCTACTCAAAGAAGAACACCTCGTCATCATCTCCGGCAGCGTCAAAAAAGACGACTACACAGGCGGCGTGCGCATCATCGCCGAGCGCGTGCTCGACCTCACCAGCGCACGCGCCGCACAAGCGAGCAGCCTCATCATTTCACTCGACGCACAACACACCGCCGTGGACATCATCGGGCTCAAAAACACACTCAAACCACTTTGCAACGACGACGGACTGCCTATCCTGGTTTATGTCCACACCCAAGGCGCATCCGCAGAAGTGCGACTGGGCCTCGACTGGCGCGTCATGCCCACCGAAGGTTTATTGACGGCGCTTGAAAATTTTGATGGTGTGACGCAGGTGGTGATGAAATAAAGCAACCCACCGACTCTCACATCAATCACTGTTGAGGTTTTAAGCGAAGATTCGCCCACAACAAAGCAGAAAAAACAGTGAAGGTCGCAACAGCTTGAGTGTAAATCAGTGATGCGCTGATGGTGCCTGCCAACATATAGCTGGCCACCAGAGCGAATGCCAACATCGAAATTAAATTGGATGACTGAAATGGTTTCACAATAAAGGCTCGGATAAAATACACCACTGCCGTCATAAAAATAGCCGCCCAAACCACACCACCTTCAACCAACACTTGCAAATACTCAGAATGAAAATGACGATGGTGAAACTGCTCACCACCCAAGCCACCGCCACCATATTGCGGCAGCCTGTCAGGACGTATGTCCGCACTGTTGCCTATCAGCGGGTGGTCGATAAATGCAGATATACCCAACCGATACATTTCCATACGGGCGCCTACGGATGTAACAATGCTGTTGTTTGCGCCGCCTGCTTGCGCTTGTTGCCAGTACGCCAGTGCTTCATGATACGCCAGTAAAAACCGCTCCTCGCGCAGGTAAAAAAACGCCACGCACGCACCGAGCAACAAACCCAGCAATGCCAATGCTCTCGGTAGAGTCAACCAATGTCGAATACGCCAAATCCCCACCACCACCACAATCACAAAAAAACCAATCCACTCCGTGCGCCGCTCTGTGGTGTATAAAACAAACCACGCGCTCAACGAACCCACGCCAAAAAGCCATTTTTGTAACGATTGAAAGCGTTCACTTTTATCGGTCACAGCGACAAAAAGCCATGTACCCATAACCAAAAGCAACTCAGCGAGTATGCCTGCATTCAAATCAAAGCCAGCACGCATGTGATATAACGGCACACCAAACATCAACGCAATCACATTCCAAACTCCCAACACAATCAAGCCCACCGCCATCGCCTGTAATGCCTGCACCACCCGCAACCGCAAGTAGCAGAAAGCGAAAAACACCAGTGGCCATATCATGAAGTAGGAATGCCACAGCGCATTTTTCATCGCGAGCTCTGGACTGCTTGCCCACAACATCGATGTCATTTTAAAAACAAACACACTGGCGATGGCCAGCGAAACCCATGTGTCCTGTGCCGTCCAGCCACCGATATCTCGAAGAATTTTTTCACGGGTATTGCGGTGAATCACGCAAAATAAACCCAACAATCCCAGCGCAATTGTGCCCGCATCAGGCACACCTTTGAACCACAGGAATGTTGAAAAATAGAGCAGGGCGATTATTTTAATCATGGTGTTATTTTCGGGTAGCTCGTCGATTGTGTTGGATCAAGGTTTTTGTCATACCACTCGCTGCGTATGCCCAAAGTGTGTTGAAGTAACTGCTCAAAATTATCCAATGAAAATGGCTCTTTGTAAAACGCTTCGCGACCCATGTGACCAGCGGGCTGGTTTTGCCAAACAAACAATGGAATGGTATAGCCCTGCTCACTTGACTCGCTGTGCCCTGCGAAGTCCTCTGTGTGGCCGACCTCTTGGCCGTGGTCTGAGAAATAAACCAAACTGATATTTCGCTGCGGGCGCATTTCGTTGACCTGATTAAGCACTTCTGATAAAAACATTGCACCACAATACACAGAGTTGTCGTAGTCATTGCGCGTACCACGAATACCAGATGAGCGACCTGCCGCTTTCATGGCGCTCATCACTTCGTCGTCATCGATGCCCGAGTATGGCGCGACACCCACTGGACAGCGAAGCTGATAATGGAAATGTTGACCGAGGACATGCAGAACAATCAATTCTTTTTTTGGCGCCGGTTTGTCGAGATGGCTTTTCAGCTTTGGCAAAAGTTCCATGTCCGTACTTGAACTGTCGCGCCAGTTGCCATTGTTGATAAATGCGTGCTCGTCTGCACTGTTGCCCAGCGTCGATATCCAGCCTTCTGTGCCTGGTTGATTCGACAGCCATGTGATGTTGTAGCCAGCTTGCTTGGCGAGCATGAACACATCAGGGTATTTTTTCCAGTCATCAGGATGGTCGATATTCGCGGGGGTGAATGCTTTTTCCAATGAAGGCAAGGTGAACGCTGCCGAAGATTTTGCTTGCGTGAACCATATGGTTTCACCTGACAAATTTTTAAGCGTGTTTTCTAATGGCAACGTGGTGCCGCGCGGGTAACCGTAATGCCCCCAGTTGTTGCGATTTGAGCTTTCACCGATGACCAACACAACTGTTTTATCTGACTCCTCGCTCACCACATTCCAATTCGCAGCGGTTTGTTCAATGGCACTGCGCATGGCTTTTGCTTGCGCCACTTCCTTTTGCGCTTCGATGTTTCGCACCAAGACCACACCCCAACGCAAGAAAGGCTGCTGACGCAACATGGTCGGGTTAAAGTGAAGAGCAACCACAGCCGCCCCTAAAAGCATGAGCACTCTTGGCTTGATTCTCGATAAAACTTCACTCACGCTTTGTAAATATTTTTTATTGAAAACATAAACCAAGGCAAAGCTCAGAACCAAAAACACCAGAGACCAAGAGATGGCACTCAATTGCTCCAGTATAAAATTTTTGGCTTCGTTTGGGTTGGTGTTTTGTATTGCCTGTGCAACAATCGCAGGCGATGGCGTCGCACCAAAAAACTGTCTAACAACGCCCTGCACAGCAAGATCAACAATAAACACCACACAGAAGACAGACCATGCAATGCGGCGCTTATTTAAAAAAAACTTATGATCCAATAAAATTGCAGCACCACCAAAAAGCACAAACCATGCAAATGATTTCAATCCGTCACTGGGCCGATTTAACTGAAGCAATGTCGAAATCGCCACCACGGCAGCCGCCAACAAAACAAAGATCAACCACGCCCGCGCAGCATTGCCCACTCGGAAAATTTCTTTAACTGACATACCATCACTCCGGCTTTAACACAGCAATCACACGATTTGAACTCAAATACTTTGCCGCGACCGCTTGCACATCCGACGCCGTCAATGCGGCCAAACGCGCTTCAAATGTACGGATGGATGCGGGGTCGTTGCCATACTTAATGGCGTTGACATATTGTCCGACACCGAATTCGTTGCTGTTGCGCTCTTGGCTAAAATGCGCGATGGTGGCTTCACGCACTTTTTTCATTTCGAGCTCGCTCGGGCCTTCGTCGATGAGTGCTTGCAGTTGGTCCAATGCGCTTTGTGTGAGTGCGTCGGCGCGCTCTGGTGCGCAAGGGAATTCAATCCCAAAACTGTAGGATTCATTGGGGCGCTGACGCAAGCCACCGTACGCATTGGCAGAGTAAACACCGCCTTGCACTTCACGCAGCTGACTGATGAGACGTTCGGTGAGCACTTCGCCAGCGAACACCATGGCCAAGTTTTCTTGGGTATTGAAATAAGTTTCACCGCCAAACATGATGCGCACTTGGCTGAGTTTGTCCGTGCCTTTTTTAACCGCAATGGTGCGTGAGCTGTAATCCTCGCGGAATGGGCGCACTTGATAACGCGACTCTGTCGATGTGTCAGACGGCAAACTGCCGAGATAGGTCTCGCTCAGACGGCGCAATTCGGTGGGGACGATTTTGCCAAAAAACGTGAAGTGCATGCCATTGGCGTTGCCATAAATGCGTTGATAGGCTTTGTATGTGGTGTCGTAGTTGGTTTCTTGCCAGCTCTCGGCAGTGGGGTAGGTGCCGCCAAAACGAGGGTTGTTGCGGTTGATGTTCCACTCGACTTGATTGTTAAAGTAGCGATTGCGGTCTTTGTCGGCATTGGCATAGACGGCCATGCTGCGTTTTTTATAATTCTCAAAGGCCTCTGGGTCTTTGTTAACGCCCGTCATCTTGCTGTACATGAGCTGAAATGCAATCTCGCTGTCCTGTGGTGCGAACGCGCCCGCCAGTCCGTGGCTGTCTTCATCGACATCAAAGTTGACATCAACGGTTTTGCCTGTGAGCAGTTGCGAGACTTGGACTTTGGACAGGCCGTTTAACCCTGAGTCGTCAATGGCGTTGAGCGCCCATTGTGACTGGCGCCACTCGTCGTCGGAAAGCAGTGAGGTGCCGCCGTCGGCGAATGCGGAAAACTGAATCTGGTTGTCGTTGTAGCCATTGGTTTTGTAGCTCACTTTCACGCCGTTGGCCAATGTCCATGTGGTGACACCCGTGTCTTGGTCAACATTGGTGCGCACGACTTTGCCAGCTTTGGGCATTTTGCTCAACAGCGCGCTGGCTTGCTCGACGGCGACATACGGTGCTACGTTGTCTTGCGCGCCGATGATGCTGCGCACTTGTGCGGTGCTCAATGGTTTGTCCGCGCTGCTGCCTGCGATGAATGCCACGCGATTGTCCATGCCAAAATGTTCTTTGGCCATTCGATTGATTTGTTCAATGGTGATGGTCGGCAAGTATTTTTTTTGCGCTTCGTATTCCCAAGGAATGGTGGGCAAGGGTTCGTTTTCGGTGATGCCGCGTATGTATTCGGCGGCCTTCTCGCCAGACTCAACCTTTTGACGATTCAAGTAGTAGTCTTCGATATTGGCAAACATTTGTTTTTTGGCCAGCTCAAGTTCGCTGGTGCTAAAGCCATGCTGCACCACTCGCAAACCTTCGTCATGCAATGCTTTGAGCGCGTCAGCTTGCTGGTTTGGTGCTGCGCCTGCAAATAAAATATAGGCTTTTTTGCTGCTCACGATGTTGTCGCGCGAACTCATCGCCATGATGAACGGCGCATTCGGCGCATCCAACTGCGCTTGTAGGCGTTTGTTAATCATTTGACTGATGAGCGACTCACGCAGATTGCGGATGTAGTCGCCTGTGGTGGTGTCGATGCCAACATCGTCTTTGTCTTTATACGCGAGCATGACGGTGTTTTGCGTGAGCTCTGGGTCTTGAAAAACCTCGATAATGGGCTCGACGTTGTTCGGCACGGTGACGGTTTTGAGCACGGCGGGATTGGCTGGATTGCGGTATGGATTGAAATGCTGTTCAATCAAGGCTTTGGTTTTCGCGGCATTTACATCGCCGACCACCACCACAGACATGAGGTTCGGGCGATACCAGCGTTTATAAAAAGCACGCAACACGTCAGGGTCAAAGTTTTTAATCGTGCCAATATCGCCAATCGGATGGCGCTCGGTGTAGAGCGAATCTTTAGCGAGTGCGCCCAGCATTTTGTCACGTTGGCGTGACTCTGGATTGAGCGTGCTGCTGCGCCACTCCTCGGTGATGACGGGGCGCTCTTTGTCGATTTCATCCGCATCGAGACTGGCATTGAACGCCCAATCTTCGAGCACCTGCATGGCGGTGCTTAAATTTTTAGGATCGTTGAGCGGTATGGGCAATATGTAAGTGGTGTCGTCTTGTCCTGTCTGCGCATTCAGATCCGCACCAAACACCACGCCCATTTTTTGCAAGGTGTTAATCATTTCATGTTTCGGGAAATGTTTGGTGCCATTGAACACCATGTGCTCCATGAAGTGCGCCAAACCGCGCTCATTGTCCTGCTCATTGAGCGAGCCCGCTTGCACGACCAGACGGATTTCGGCTTTATTGGACGGCGTGTTGTTGGGCAAAATATAGTATTTCAAACCATTCGCCAGCTCGCCCTTGGTGAGCTTGTCGTCCTGCGGAATCACAGCATTCAAGCCATCGACTTGGGCAGGCACACGCGCCGTATCGGGCGCGACCATGATGGCGGCAGGCTCGCTGGCAACCTCTTTGGCGAAACTGATTTGCGTAATGGACAGCGCAATGACCGTCAAGCCTGTGTGCAAAAAAATCCGTGCTGATGAATTCATAATTCCTCTTGATGTATTTGAAACAATAACCCGCATGATACCAGTTTTGCCACCAGACTCATGCAATACGGCGCGTGCAAAACAGCGCCAAACGCTGAATTAATCGAGGTTTTCATTGGAAAACCTCGCGATATCGGCGATAATTGCCCTTTACTGCTTTCAAGGACGCCAGCCATGAGCCGTGTTTACAATTTCGCCGCAGGTCCCGCCGCACTGCCGCTGCCCGTTTTACAAAAAATGCAAGCCGAGCTGCTCGACTTCAATGGCACAGGCACGTCCATCATGGAGATGAGCCACCGCGGCGCAGTCTACACCGAGGTGTTTATGCGCACGCGCGACGCCCTGCGCCGACTGCTGAACGTCCCCGCGAATTACCAGATTTTATTCATGCAAGGTGGAGCAATTGGGCAGAACGCCATTATTCCACTCAATTTACTCGGCGGCACACGCAAAACCATCGACACCGTCATCGCAGGCGCATGGTCGATTAAAACCGCAGCCGAAGCCGCCCGCTATGCCGAACACGCCCCCATCATCGCGAACTCTGACGACGGCCAAGGCCGCTTCACGCATTACCCCGAGTTCGACACATGGCAGCGCTCACCCGAGTCCGCCTACATCAACATCTGCACCAACGAAACCATCCACGGCGTCGAGTGGTATCCATCGCGTGAAGCCTCTGACGCAGTCAACGCCAGCGGCTCATTTCTCGTCGCCGACATGTCCTCACATATTTTGTCCCGCCCGATTGACGTCTCGCAATACGGCGTCATCTACGGCGGCGCCCAAAAAAACATCGGACCCGCAGGCGTCACATTCGTCATCGTGCGCGACGACTTGCTCGACATGCAGCACCCGCTTTGCCCATCGGCGTTTAACTGGCGCAACGTCGCCGACAACGACTCCATGTTTAACACACCGCCCACACTGTCCATCTACATCGCAGGCCTCGTATTCGAATGGCTCGAAGCACAAGGCGGCCTCACCGCCATGGCCGCACTCAACGACGCCAAAGCCAAATTGCTCTATGACGCCATCGACAACAGCACGCTCTACCGCAACGACGTGCAACCCGCCTACCGCTCCTGCATGAACGTGCCGTTTTTCCTCAACGACGAATCACTCAACGCGCAGTTTCTCGAACAATCCGCCGCCGCAGGACTCGCCGCATTAAAGGGACACA
>CALMCK010000219.1 GCA_937862845.1 uncultured Burkholderiaceae bacterium
GCAACCTGCGACGACTTTGAAACCATCTTTGTGTAAACGTTGGCAAATCGACGTTCCGATGCCACCCATGCCGCCTGTGACGTATGCTACTTTTTGTGTCATTTTCTATCTCCGTATTTTTATAAAGCCGATGGCTTTTTTTTGGTTTTAAAACTATTTAAACCACCGTTTCAACACATCCGTATCAAATAAAATCCGTGATGAAACGATGGTGGCTGCTTATGCGCGCTCAACAGCTAACGCCACGCCCATACCGCCACCGATGCACAGTGAGGTGAGGCCTTTTTTCGCATCGCGTTTGACCATTTCGTGAATCAATGAGACGAGCACGCGGCAGCCAGATGCACCAATCGGGTGACCGAGGGCAATCGCGCCACCATTGACGTTAATTTTAGTCGTGTCCCAGCCCATTTCTTGGTTCACAGCACAGGCTTGAGCGGCGAAGGCTTCGTTGATTTCCATCAAGTCCAAATCTGCTGCCGCCCAACCTGCTTTTTCCAAAGTGCGCTGGGATGCTGTGACAGGCCCCATGCCCATGATGGTCGGGTCAATGCCTGTGCTGGCAAAGGCTTTGATGGTGGCCAATGGCGTGAGGCCGAGCTCTTTGGCTTTGGCGGCGCTCATGACCATCACGGCGGCGGCGCCGTCATTGATGCCCGATGCATTGCCTGCGGTGACGCTGCCTGCTTTGTCAAATGCGGGGCGCAAGCCTGCGAGTGATTCGGCATTGGTTTTGCGATTGGGGAATTCGTCTGTGTCAAACACGACGGGATCGCCCTTGCGTTGTGGGATGACCACGGGTGCGATTTCGTCTTTGAATTTGCCAGCATCAATCGCAGCGATGGCTTTGGTTTGTGAGGCCAGCGCAAATGCGTCTTGTGCATCGCGGCTGATGTTGAACTGTTTGGCGACATTTTCGGCGGTGATGCCCATGTGGTAATTGTTATACGCGTCCCACAGACCGTCGTTAATCATGGTGTCCACAAGCTGGGTATTGCCCATGCGGAAGCCATCGCGTGAGTTCGGCAACACATGCGGCGAGGCGCTCATGTTTTCTTGACCGCCTGCAATGACGATGGTCGCATCGCCGCATGCGACGGCTTGCGCGGCGAGCATGACGGCTTTCAGGCCTGAGCCACAGACTTTGTTAATCGTCATCGCTGACACATGGTTTGGCAAACCGGCTTTAATCACCGATTGGCGCGCAGGGTTTTGGCCGCTGCCTGCGGTCAACACCTGCCCCAAAATCACTTCGCTCACGGCGTCACCTGACACACCTGTTTTTTCGAGCAGGGCTTTAATCACGGTTGCACCGAGCTCGGGCACAGATACCTTTGCCAACGAACCACCAAATTTACCCACGGCGGTGCGCACGGCCGCTACGATTACCACTTCAGTCATTGTCATCTCCTGTTGATTGAAAAATATTATTATAAAAACCATTGCTACAACTGCCACAAAACATCACATCTTTAAACATCTCACAATAAATCTATGCCCAGCTTCTTCAAGCCGATGGCATATATTAAAAACACCAATATCGTTGTCACCAGCCACATCAGTAACGCAAGCCAAAATCCGAATTTACCCAACAACCACGGAAACAGCAAAAACATCGGCAGTGTCGGCAGCACATACCAAAACGTAAAAGACATGTGTCGGCTTAATTTCTCCGCAGCTTGATTTTCAACATACAGCCAAATCAGTGTCAAAACCGTCACCAAAGGCAATGATGCCACCAGAGCGCCGAGTTTATCGCTGCGCTTGGCAAACTCTGAAACCGCGACCACAATGCCCGCGGTGACCAAATACTTGATGATTAAATACATAAACGCTTTAAGCCACACGCGCTTTCACATAGCGCCCAGGTGCTGCTTCGATCGGCTTGTACTGGGTGGTGCCCAGTTTGTTGGGCGCTTTGATGGCTTTGCCTGCATGGTCTTTCAGCCAGCCCGTCCAGTCTGTCCACCAGCTACCTGCGTGCTCGGTGGCGCCATCAAACCATTTGTCTGCATCGCCTTTGAGCGCTGCTTTATCGTTGGACCAATAATTGCGTTTGTTTTTCTTGGCCGAGTTGACCACACCTGCAATGTGTCCTGAAGCGGCGAGCACAAAACGTTTTTTACCTGCGAGGTTTTCTTGAGAGCGGAATGCCGCCGTCCAAGGCACGATGTGGTCTTCGCGGCAAGCGAGCACATAAGTCGGCACGTCAATGCGCGACAAATCGATTTTTTTACCACAGCAAACCACACCGTCTTTTTCGATGAGGCGGTTTTCTAAATACGTGTTGCGCAAATACCAGCAGAACATCGGGCCTGGTAAATTGGTCGAATCAGAATTCCAGTAAAGCAAATCAAATGCGGTCGGCTGCTCGCCTTTGAGGTAGTTGCTCACCACGTAAATCCACACCAAAACAT
>CALMCK010000220.1 GCA_937862845.1 uncultured Burkholderiaceae bacterium
GAAGTGACCTGTCGTCAAATCTTCGAGACTTGAAATGGCTTCTTTGTGGCGCAGCAGTGATTTTGGCGTGAAAATAATCAATGGTTTGCGGAAAGACCCGACCATTTGGCGACGCAAGATATGGAAAATCTGTGCGGGCGTGGTCGGCTGCACAACTTGCATGTTGTGGTCGGCGCACAATTGCAAGTAGCGCTCAATTCGCGCAGATGAGTGTTCTGGACCTTGGCCTTCGTAGCCATGTGGCAACATGAGTGTCAGGCCTGAAGCGCGACCCCATTTGACTTCACCGCTGGAGATGAATTGGTCAATCACGACTTGTGCACCGTTGGCAAAGTCACCAAACTGCGCTTCCCAAATCACCAATGTGTTGGGTGAAGTGGTTGAGTAGCCGTATTCAAAACCAAGCACAGCTTCTTCGGACAGTACCGAGTCAATCACGTCAAAATTGGCGTCGTTCGTGACATGTTTGAGAGGAATGTAGCTCTCGCCATCCCAACGATCACGATCTTGGTCATGCCACACGGCGTGGCGATGCACGAAAGTGCCGCGACCAGAATCCTGACCGGTTAAACGAATGTTGTAACCGTTGGCCAACAGTGATGCGAAGGCCAAATGCTCGCCCATGCCCCAGTCCAATGACTGCTCGCCATTGGCCATGGCGCGGCGGTTTTTGATCAAGGTTTGTACCAGCGGGTGAACCTTTAAAGTGTCAGGCACTTCTGTGATTTTCTCGCCCAAGCGTTTGATTTCTGACGCGGGAATTGAGGTGTTGCTCGCGTCTTCCCATTTTTTGCGTAAAAAACCATCCCAGTTTTCAGCGAACTGATGCTTGTAGTTGGTCAAAACGCTGGTGTGGTAGTGGCGGCCTTCGTCCATGGCATTGCGGAAGTCGAGCGACATTTGTTCCGCTTCGCCTTCTTTGAGCACGTTCTGCGTGGTGAGTTTTTCTGCGTACAGCGCTCGCGTGCCAGGGTGCTTGGCAATCGAGCGATACATCAATGGCTGGGTGAGCGCGGGTGTGTCTTGCTCATTGTGGCCAAGCTTACGGAAGCAGACGATGTCAAGCACGACGTCTTTTTTGTAGGCTTGACGATAGTCGAGCGCGAGCTGTGTCGCCCAAACCACTGCCTCTGGGTCGTCACCATTGACATGCAACACGGGTGCTTCAATCATTTTCGAGACATCCGTGCAGTAGGTCGTTGAGCCTTTATCGCGCGGATCTGAGGTGGTGAAGCCGATTTGATTGTTGATGACGATATGGAAAGTACCGTGTATGCCGTAACCACGCGTTTGTGCGAGATTGAGGGTTTCCATGACCACGCCCTGGCCTGCAAATGCAGCATCACCATGAACCTGTACCGCCAAAACTTCGGAGCCATCTATATCACCACGACGTTCTTGACGAGCACGTGCTGAGCCGGCAACGACTGGATTGACGATTTCAAGATGCGATGGGTTAAATGCAAGCGCCAAATGCACTGGGCCGCCTGGCGTGGAGACGTCGCTTGAAAAGCCCTGATGGTATTTCACGTCGCCAGCTGGTAAATCATCGCCGTGTTTGCCATCGAACTCGGCAAATAAATCGGCCGGATTTTTGCCCAGAGTATTGACCAGAACATTTAAACGACCTCGATGTGCCATGCCAATCACGAATTCTTGAACGCCATGAGCGCCGCCGTGTTGAATCAACGCATCCATCGCAGCGATGAAGCTCTCGCCGCCTTCGAGTGAGAAGCGTTTTTGGCCAACATAGCGCGTATGCAGATAGCGCTCAATGCCTTCTGCTTCGGTGAGCTCGAGCATGATGTGCTTTTTGTGTTCGGCGTTAAATTGTGGCGTCGATTTACTTGATTCCAGACGCTCTTGCCACCAGCGCTTTTCGGCTGGGTCAGAAATGTACATGAACTCTGCGCCGATATTGCCGCAATACGTCGTACGCAATGCTTGCAGCAAATCACGCAATGTCATGTTTTCTTGGCCAAAATACGTGTTGGATGTGTTGTAGACTTCATCCAAATCCGCTTCGGTCAAACCATAAAAAGCAGGCTCAAGTTCAGGAATCTCAGGACGTTCGCGGCGTTTGAGCGGATCGAGCTCCGCCCAGCGCGCACCCAAAAATCGGTACGCAGCAATCAGCATCTGTGCGCTGACTTGGTTTTTTGCTTGGCTCAAATCGGCATTTGCTGCTTGAGCAGTTAAGAATTTGTTTTGTTTCGCACGCAACGCAAAAGACTCAACCACTGGTGCATGGGCGACATCGCGCTCGTCCATCGCGCCATTGGACGCGGGTACGTGTTGCATGTTATCAAAGTAGCTGCGCCACTGATCGGGCACGAGGGATGGATTTGAGAGGTATTGCTCGTACAATTCTTCTACATACGGCGCGTTGCCGCCAAAAAGGTATGAATTGGCTAAGTAGTCATTCATCATGATGGGCTTGTCCTTTCGCGTGTAACACGCTGGGGTTTAGGGAGAGCACTCCCGTTCATCTCACGGCCATACCGCTTGATGAACAGCAACACACCACTGTTTAGGTGTGTCGGGCGAGTGGAAAATCAAAGTCTCTGAGTACAGTTGGGTAAACCAAACTCATTAGATATGAAAACACTGGTAAAGTCTATATGCGACGCAACATTCTAGCACTTCTTTTAAAAATGCACGGGTTCAATTAAAAAAAATGGGGATTTACCCGCTTAAGTGTCGCACCCATGCCGAAAAACCATCCCGCCAATTATGAAGCAACTCTACGAGCTACACGACAGCATCGAGCAGCCTGCTTTATTCAACGCCCAATCAGGGCGTTTCGCGTATAGGTGTTTGAGCGATTCGTGTTCTGCATACGGTGTACGCAACGCGACTTGCAACTCATGCAACATGCTCAAATCGCCCTGCTCGGCTGCGTCTATCGCTTGCTGCGCCAGATAGTTGCGTAATATGAAGCGTGGATTGGTGGCATTCATGCGGGTTTGTCTTGCGCAGTCGGTGTCTGCATCGCTCGAATTGTTTTGTGAGACGATGCGGTTCAGATAACGGTTCAACCAATCGAGCACGCTGTCTTGTTGCGCGGTCAACAACTCAGGCTGATAAAACGCATCGTGTATTTTTTGCCATGCTTGATCCGCCGTCTCGCTCGATTTTAAATTGGCCAGCGCTCGAAAAAACTCGGTGTAATCAATGTTGGATTGCTGCATCCATGCAAACAATTCATTGACCAGCGCGTCATCCGATTCGCCAAAATCGAGCAGGCCAAGTTTGGCCGCGAGTGTCGCACCGAGCTGTTGGTTGTACAAAGCATCAAATGCATCCAGCCCATCCATTAACGAGGCCTGCGATGGCGCAACCAAGACGAGCGCTGCGGCGAGTTTTTGTAAATTCCAGCGCGCCACGCCTGCTTGGCGACCGAAGGCATAGCGTTTGCCATTCGCATCGGTGGTGTTCGGCGTCCACGCATAATCGTAATTATCCACCCAACCATACGGGCCGTAATCGATGGTCAACCCAAGCACCGACATGTTGTCAGTGTTCATCACGCCATGCACAAAGCCGACGCGCAACCACTCATTGACCAACAGCGCAGTGCGTTCGCAAATCGCCTTAAACCACTGGGCGAATTTCTCATCGGCCGAGCCTGTGATGTGCGGGAAATCTCGATCTATACAAAACGTGACCAACTCGCGCAAAGTGCGCTCATCCTCACGCTGTGCAAAAATCTCAAAATGGCCAAAGCGTATGAATGACGGCGCCACTCGACAGACAATCGCACCGGGCTCATCCGCCGCATGACCGTCATAAAACATGTCACGCAACACCGACTCACCCGTCGTCATCAAACTCAAAGCCCGCGTGGTCGGTACGCCGAGATGGTGCATCGCTTCGGAGCATAAAAACTCGCGCAAAGACGAGCGCAACACCGCTCGCCCATCCGCGCTGCGCGAATACGGTGTCGGTCCAGCGCCTTTGAGCTGCAGCTCAAAACGTTGACCATCATGCACCACTTCACCCAACGAAATCGCTCGACCATCGCCGAGCTGCCCTGCCCAATGGCCAAACTGATGCCCGCCGTAGCAAGTCGAAAACGGTTGCATGCCATCAACCAATTGATTGCCCGAAAACGCTTGCAAAAACGCATCGCTGCGCACATCTGACTCCGACAGTCCAAGCATTGCGGCCACATCGACGGAGTGCGCCAGCAGTCGTGGCGCAGCCACCGCAGCCGGCTGCGTCGCCGACCAAACGGCATGTTGAACCAGACGTGGCTGCATATGCCCTTGAGCGGCCAATGTGTCTTCTGGCAATTCATTCGTGAGGCGATTGTCGAATTGAAATTTCATTGTTTTTCTTAAATTTTACTGTTCATCAAGCGTCAGATGGCAAACACCGATTGTCCGCATGCTTTTTTGAGCGCACTGACCCAGCGTCTGGCTGGCAAGCCATAGCGTGTTTTGACATCCTCGGCACGCGCATACAAATCCGCCCATTCAACCTGCAAATCCGCCCCCTTAAAAGCCAGAGCGATTCGATTGCCATCGTGGATTTCGGGTAAAAACAACACGCGTCCGTCAAACACCTCCATCAGGTGATCCATGTTGCGCTCGAAGCTCGGGTGATCGCCAAATAAATTGATGGTCAACATGCCCACGTCTTTGAGTGCCCGATAGCAGTCTTTATAAAACGCCACGCTGTCGCACACAGGGCCACGCGCGCTGGCATCGTACAAGTCAATTTGCAACACATCAAAAGCCGCCGACTGCTCGGCAACCCACACAGCCGCATCGGACTCGACCACTGTGATGGTGTCAGCATTGCGCGGCAGTTTAAACATCGCATAGGCGGCATTGATCACATCGGGGTTGAGCTCGACGACAGTCGAATGCGTGTCAGGCATTTTTTTATAAATAAATTTGGTCAACGATGCGCAACCCATACCGAGTTGCGCCACTTGCGCGGGTTCCTCGAGAAATAAAATATACGCCATCATCATCTGCGCGTATTCCAGCTCGATTTTAAACGGCTTATTCAGATTCATCGCACCCTGCACCCACGGCGTACCGAAGTGTAAATAGCGCACATCATTGATTTCAGAGAAGGTAATCGGTTCTTTTTTATAGTTACTTTTTTTGGTTTTCATAGTCTTTAATGGTTCGGTGGTGAAGGCCTGTGGCATGGCATGGCCAATGCACGTATAATAGCGCATCTTTTGCGTACTCTAAACAGGAAAATCATGACCACACAGCACCACTCACTCCTCATTCTCGGCTCAGGCCCTGCTGGTTACACCGCTGCCGTCTACGCAGCCCGTGCGAATTTAAACCCCGTACTCATCACAGGTTTGGAGCAAGGCGGCCAACTGATGACCACCACCGACGTGGAAAACTGGCCAGCCGATGCCGATGGCGTGCAAGGCCCTGAACTCATGAGCCGCTTCCAAGCGCACGCAGAACGATTCAACACAAAAATGATTTTTGACCACATCCACACCACGCATTTGACCGAAAAACCCATGCGTTTGGTCGGCGATGCGGGCGAATACACTTGCGACGCATTGATTATTTCAACAGGCGCATCGGCGCAATACCTCGGCCTGCCGTCCGAAGAAAAATTCGCAGGACGCGGCGTGTCCGCTTGCGCGACCTGCGATGGTTTCTTTTACCGAGGCAAACCAGTCGCCGTGGTCGGTGGCGGCAACACCGCTGTCGAAGAAGCGCTCTATCTCTCGAACATCGCCAGCCACGTCACCGTGATTCATCGTCGTGATAAATTCCGCGCCGAGCCGATTCTCATCGACCGCTTGATGGCCAAAGTTGCTGAAGGCAAAGTCACCGTCGAGTGGCACCACACGCTGGACGAAGCACTCGGCGATGACACAGGTTTGACGGGTTTGCGTTTGAAGCATTTTGAGAACGGCGCGACCAAAGAAATCACCGTGGACGGTGTGTTCATCGCCATCGGTCACAAACCGAACACCGACATTTTCCAAGGTCAAATCGACATGGAAAACGGCTACATCAAAACCGTCGGCGGCGCCGCAGGCAATGCCACAGCGACCAACATCGCAGGCGTATTCGCCGCAGGCGATGTGCAAGACCACATCTACCGCCAAGCCATCACCAGCGCCGCCACAGGTTGCATGGCCGCACTCGATGCACAGCGTTTCCTCGAAGCACTGCACGGCTAAAACCTTGGGTGGGCATTGCCCACCCGTTCTTTTTCAAAATGCCGATAACACCCCCCTCACAACAGACCGTAAAGCCAAATATGAAAGCCAAATCCTACGGCCTGACCGACCTCAATGAGTTACAAAAAGCCTTGAAAGAAGAGGCGAAAATCCGCGCGCAGGCAGATGCCGTCGCTCAGAAGCAAGCCGCCGAACAAGCCCACTTGCAGTCTGAATTCAAATCCGCGGTCACGCACGTCACGCCGATTAAAAACAAAGCGCGATTCGTCCATCCACCCCGCGACATCAAATTGCCTGACATCAAAAAACAGAGCCCCACTCAAAAAACCAGCACAGACAAACTCTCCGATGGCTTCGACGCGCAGCACCTGCGCGACGATGAACTGGGCACCTATTTGCGCAAAGACGTGCCCGAATCTCTGCTCAAAAAACTGCAAAAAGGCGACTGGCCGATTGACCTGCGCATGGACTTACACGGCCAATCGGCTGAAGAAGCCCGCATCGCCACCAGCGCTTTTCTCTACCGCGCCACCGCTGAAGCCGCTCGCGTCATCAGCATCATTCATGGCCAAGGATTTGGCTCCAAAACAGGCCACGCCGTGCTCAAACAAAGCGTGCGCAATTGGCTCGTGCAAAACCCCAATGTGCTGGCCTTTTGCCCAGCACCCACCCGTGCGGGCGGACACGGTGCGGTGGTGATTTTGTTGCACAAAAACAGCGAGCCACAGACGTAAAAAACGCGAGCCGAACAACACTCGCGTTTTTTAATCACAGCAATCACAACCACAACTCTCAAATACTCAAACACTCAAACACTCAAACACCATCAATCTTTCACTTTTCGCGTGATGGTGTTGCGCCCAATCCCGAGCAGCAGCGCCGCTTTTTGGCGGTGGTTGTGCGTGAATTTCAAAGCTTGCCCGATGACCACTTGTTCAAACTGATCTTGCAAACGCAACATCACGGCGGGCGTACCATCGTTCAAGGCTTTGTCCACCGCCAGACGCAATGCATCTTGCCAATACAGCGCTTGATTGACAGGCATGGCACCCACGCTGTCAGAGGCATTGGCCAGTAGAGCGGCACTCGGCTCGCGCACATCGGCGGGCAAGTCGACTTCCGAGACTTCAGCCGTCGGGGTCATGACAGTCAGCCAACGACAAACATTGTCCAGCTGACGCACATTGCCCGCCCAATATGCTTTTTGACACACCAACATCGCCGCTGCGGTGAGGTGTTTGGCCGTGGCTTGGCCAAGATCGCGCGCGGCATTGCTCAAAAAATGATTCATCAACAATGCAATGTCTTCGCTGCGTTCACGCAACGGTGGCAGGTGGATGCCAACGACATTGAGGCGGTGGTATAAATCCGCACGAAACAATCCCTGCGCAACGCGCTGCGCCAAATCCTGATGACTGGCGGCGATGATGCGCACGTCGGCTTTGACGAGCTCATTGCCACCGACGCGATAAAACACGCCTTCGGACAACACACGCAATAAGCGCGCCTGTAAGTCCAGCGGCATGTCGCCGATTTCATCTAAAAATAAAGTACCACCAGAGGCTTCTTCAAAACGCCCCGTGCGCGCGGTCGTTGCGCCGGCAAACGCGCCTTTTTCGTGACCGAATAATTCTGACTCCAGCAAATGTGCTGGAATCGCAGCGGTACTGATGGCGACGAATGGTTGATGCGCGCGCACGCTGGTGTCGTGTAGTGCACGCGCGACCAGTTCTTTGCCAGTGCCTGTCTCGCCTGTGAGCAACACATTGATTTGCGTGGCCGAGAGTCGGCCGATGGTGCGCAGCACTTGCAAAATCGCAGGGCTTTGGCCAAACAAACCAAACTCGGTCGTCGCAACCATCTCGTGTTCGGCGGGCGAATGCGTGCTGGGCGTTTGTAAAAACCGCTTGAGTAAAGTCATCAATTCATCGGTGTCAAAGGGCTTGGCAATATACTCCGCTGCACCCATTTGAAATGTCGAGACGGCATTGTCCAAATCGGCATGCGCGGTCATCATGACCACGGGCACATCGGGTGCGATTTTTTTAAAGTCTTGCAACAACGAAATCCCAGAGACATTCGGCATGCGAATATCAGAGAGCAGCAGCGCAGGATAATCACCGGGTTGGCGTGTTTGTGCGGGCTGTTTATTCCACGCGTCGAGTGCGTCAAGCACCTCTTGACCATCGGCAAACATGCGATACGGCAAACGTGATTTCTGCAGCGCTTTGTCGAGCACCCAGCGGATGCTTTTGTCATCGTCCACCACCCAGACAGTTGGTCGATCATTTAATCCGTACATAGCACTCCCCTTTTATTGGCCATTTATCCGCAAAGCTGTAATTCAAAATTTGACCCAACGCACTCACGCTGCGAGGACTCGTTTAAAAATCGGTAACAACACGCGCATCTGTGTGTGTCCCTCACGGCTGTCGACCTCGATGGTTCCGCCGTGTTGTTGTGCGATTTGCATCGCGACCGACAGTCCCAGACCTGTGCCACCTTCGCGCTGCGTGACCATCGGTAAAAATAGTGTGTCGTAAATATCAGCAGGCACGCCCGCACCATTGTCCACCACGGCCAATTCAACCATCAGCGGATGCATCTCACCGCCGACCAAACAGTGGCGAGCGGCGCGGGTTTTAATGGTGACGTGCGGACGCGCAGGCTTGCTGCGCTCGACCGCTTGGGCGGCGTTTTGCACCAGATTGAGCAGAAGCTGTTGCAGATAATCTGACACGCCCGATATGTCTGGCACACTGACATCGTAGTCGCGCACCCACTCGATGTCGGGGAACTCAATTTTCGCCACGCTGTAGACCGCTTCGCACACCTCGTGCACATTCATCGTGATGGGCTGGATATTGCCTTTACGATACGGCACGAGAAACTGATCCACAAGATTCTTCAGGCGGTCCACTTGCGTGAGCATCATCTCGGTGTACTCGGTCAAATCAGGGGCGACTTCACGCAGCTCGTCTTGCAACAATTGCGTCGCGCCGCGTATGCCGCCGAGTGGATTTTTCACCTCATGCGCCAATTGCCGCATGAGGTCTTGGTGATTTTGCACCTGCGCACGCCACTGCGCGTCTTGACTGGCCATCTCGTAGGTGCCGATTTGATGGCACTCTAGGCAATACGACTGCGGCTCGGCCAATGCGTCTGCCACCGATGAAATCGGCGACAAAATCACATGCACTTGCCCATGACTGCCATTCGATTCGGTGCTGCGCGCCAGACGCAACATGCCGCTACAGACGTCGGCTTTGCCTTGTGTGATGTGGTTGTGCAGCGTGGCCAGCGTTTCTTCGGGGACAAACCACTGCGTGAAGCTGCCACCCACTGCATGGTTGAGCGTGCTGCCCCACATCATTTGCGCGGCGGCATTGAGCGAGCACACGCGCGCATGTCGGTCAATGGTGACCACGGCGTTTTGTAAGGTGTCAATGTTGACGAGGCTCGGCGCGCTGTTCATGTTTACATTCTCGCCATTTCACGTTGCAGTGCGCTGATGTTTGATTCGGTCAATTCGATTTGTCGTTTGAGTGTGGCCACGCGATTTTCATAAGTCGAACCCGTGAGCTCATCGGTACGACGCATCGGTACGCCTTTGTTGTACTCGGTTTGTAAACTGCTCAACAGTGACTGCGCGGCGGACAACTCGTTGCTCAAAATCTGTGCGCGTCCGGCATCGCGACTGCCCTGTGCGGCGGCCGACACACGTCCGCCGACGATGATGGTATTGCCCGCAGGCTGTGGATCGCCGAAATTGTTGGGCCCGCCGCTGCGCACCATGCGAACAGGTGCTTTGGTGGTGATGACTTGTGTGGTGCAGTTTTTGGTTGGGCTGAGATTTTGCAATCGAATGCTGCCGTCTGGTTGCGGGCAAACGAAAATTTTTGATTCGATGGTTTGGCCATGGACGCTCAAGGCCATCAAAAACATGCTGGCGATGATGATGCGCTGGCTGATTTTAAAAAGTGTGTTCATGTGTGTGCGTCTGTGTTTTATATTTGGTTCGCGCTCAATAAAAAAGCGCTGATACGTTACCGTACCAGCGCATCAACTTCTCACACGATTAAAGAAGTCTGTCACCCTGTCAGCCGCTCGGCTTGATTATAATAAGACGTGCCTATAATGCCGCTGACAGCGGTTCGCCGATTACAGGCTGTAGTACATTTCAAACTCTAACGGATGCGTGGTCATGCGCATTTTATTGACGTCTTCCATTTTGAGCGCGATGTAGGCGTCGAGCATGGCGTCGGTGAACACGCCACCACGGGTCAAGAATTCGCGGTCAGCATCCAATGCTTCCAAGGCTTGCTCCAAGCTCGTGCAGACAGTCGGAATCAATGCGTCTTCTTCTGGCGGCAAGTCATACAAATTTTTGGTGGCTGGATCGCCAGGGTGGATTTTGTTTTGAATACCGTCCAAGCCCGCCATGAGCAGTGCTGAGAATGCCAAATATGGATTCGCCATTGGGTCTGGGAAGCGCGCTTCGATGCGGCGACCTTTCGGGTTTGAGACGAAAGGAATGCGAATGGACGCAGAACGATTTTTCGCTGAGTAAGCCAATTTCACAGGCGCTTCGTAATGTGGCACGAGGCGTTTGTATGAGTTGGTCGATGGATTGGTGATTGCGTTCAATGCTTTAGCATGTTTGATGATACCGCCGATGTAGTACAAAGCCGTTTCTGACAAACCTGCATAGCCGTCGCCTGCGAATGTGTTGACGCCATCTTTCCAGATCGATTGATGCACGTGCATGCCTGAACCATTGTCACCCACGACTGGTTTTGGCATGAATGTTGCTGTTTTGCCATAAGCGTGAGACACATTGAATACGATGTATTTCAATACTTGAGTCCAGTCAGCGCGTTGAACCAACGTTGAGAATTTAGTACCGATCTCGTTTTGACCTTGACCTGCCACTTCATGATGATGCACTTCAACAGGCACGCCCATTTGTTCCAACAACAAGCACATTTCTGAACGGATGTCTTGGAATGTATCCGTTGGTGCAACTGGGAAATAGCCACCTTTGG
>CALMCK010000221.1 GCA_937862845.1 uncultured Burkholderiaceae bacterium
TTGTGGTCGGTGCAGGCGGTTCTGGTTTGCGCGCAGCCTTGCAGCTTTCTGAAGCGGGTTTATCGGTTGCGGTGTTGACCAAAGTTTTCCCAACGCGTTCGCACACAGTGGCGGCACAGGGCGGCATTGGCGCATCGCTTGGCAATATGGCCGAAGACAATTGGCACTACCATTTTTATGACACCGTCAAAGGCTCTGACTGGCTTGGTGACCAAGACGCGATTGAATTCATGTGCCGCGAAGCACCGAAAGTCGTGTACGAATTAGAGCATTTCGGCATGCCTTTTGACCGCAATCCCGACGGCACGATTTATCAGCGACCATTCGGCGGCCACTCGGCCAACTACGGCGAAAAGCCAGTGCCACGTGCCTGCGCAGCGGCTGACCGCACGGGTCATGCGTTGTTGCACACACTATATCAGCGCAATGTGCGCGCCAACACCCAGTTTTTTGTCGAATGGATGGCACTTGATTTGCTCCGCGATGAAGACGGCGACGTCCTCGGCGTGACCGCGCTCGAGATGGAAACGGGCGACGTGATGAACTTGCAAGCAAAAATCACCTTGTTCGCCACAGGCGGCGCAGGGCGGATTTTCGCCGCATCGACCAATGCATTTATCAACACTGGTGACGGCCTCGGCATGGCCGCCCGCGCAGGTATTCCACTCGAAGACATGGAATTTTGGCAGTTTCACCCGACCGGTGTTGCTGGCGCAGGTGTGCTGATCACCGAAGGCGTGCGCGGCGAAGGCGGCATTCTGCGCAATTGCAACGGCGAGCGATTCATGGAGCGCTACGCGCCGACGCTGAAAGATTTGGCCCCGCGTGACTTCGTCTCTCGCTCAATGGATCAAGAGATTAAAGAAGGTCGTGGCTGCGGTCCAAACAAAGACCACGTCATGCTCGACGTCACGCACATCGGTAAAGAGACGATTATGAAGCGTCTGCCATCGATTTTTGAAATCGCCAAAAAATTCGCCAACGTTGACGCATCCAAAGAAATGATTCCCGTCGTCCCGACGATTCACTACCAAATGGGCGGCATCCCCACCAACGTCAACGGTCAAGTCATCGTGCCAAACGACGCCAACGACGGCATGAACAGTGGCAATAAAGTTGTCAACGGCTTCTACGCCGTCGGCGAATGCTCATGCGTCTCTGTGCATGGCGCCAATCGCCTCGGCACCAATTCACTGCTCGACTTGGTCGTGTTTGGCCGCGCCGCAGGCAACCACATTGTTGAAGCGATTAAAGACTTCCCCGCCGACCACAAAGTATTGCCAGCGAACGCCGCCGACAAAACCTTGGCGCGCCTCGCCCGCTTTCAGGCCAACACCAACGGTGAAAATGCCCAAGACGTCGCCGACGCGATTCGCAGCACCATGCAAACGCACGCCGCCGTATTCCGCACACAGGACACACTGAACAAAGGCGTGACCGAAATCATGAAAGTCGCTGAACGCGTCAACAACATCGCCGTCAAAGACCCATCGAAAGTGTTCAACACCGCACTCGTCGAAGCCCTTGAAGTGGACAACCTCATCGAAGTCGCCAAAGCCACCATGGTCTCCGCCGCTGCCCGCACCGAGTGCCGTGGCGCGCATGCAGTGTATGACTACGAACACGACGCAGACCACCCAGACTTCCCGCTGGGCCGCAACGACAAAGAATGGATGAAACACACACTGTGGTACGCCGAGAACAATCGCCTCGACTACAAACCCGTGAATCTAAAACCACTCACCGTCGAATCAGTGCCACCGAAGCCACGCACGTTCTAATCAACACCGTCACCCCGTTAAAACCAAACGGGCGTGACGGGGCACGCAACGCAGATTAAAAATCACTCACCCAAAAAAGCCACATCACTTTTTTGACAGGAAAAAATATGAAAACCAAAATCTTCAGCATCTACCGCTACGACCCAGATAAAGATGCCAAGCCCTACATGCAAACCATCAAAATCGACCTCGAAGACGGCGACCGCATGCTGCTCGACGCACTGCTTAAACTCAAAAAAGTCGACGAAACCATTTCATTCCGTCGCTCATGCCGCGAAGGCGTGTGCGGCTCAGACGCCATGAACATCAACGGCAAAAACGGCCTCGCCTGCCTCACCAACCTCAACGACTTGCCCGAAAAAATCGTCCTGCGCCCACTGCCAGGCCTGCCCGTCGTGCGCGACCTCTGCGTCGACATGACCGACTTCTTTAATCAATACCACTCGATTAAACCGTATCTCGTCAACGACACCGCGCCACCCGAAAAAGAACGCCTGCAAAGCCCAGAGCAACGCGACGAACTCAACGGCCTGTACGAATGCATCCTGTGCGCCTGCTGCTCCACCAGCTGCCCCAGCTACTGGTGGAACGGCGAACGCTACCTCGGCCCGGCGATCCTGCTGCAGGCCTACCGCTGGACCAC
>CALMCK010000222.1 GCA_937862845.1 uncultured Burkholderiaceae bacterium
TGCCGAGCAAACCGTTTTCGGATTGCAGCCACACTTCTTTATCGTCACCAACAAAGTTCGCCACCAACGTCGGCAAACCGATGCCCAGATTGACATAAAAACCGTCTTCGAGTTCTACAGCGGCGCGTTGCGCCATTTGTGATTTTGTCCAAGCCATGAGAGTCTCCGTTTAATTGTCGCGCAGCGTGCGTTGTTCAATGCGTTTTTCAGGGTGTGCATTGAGCACAATCCGTTGCACAAAAATCCCTGCGGTGTGAACCGAGTCAGGATCAAACGTGCCGTTTTCAACGATTTCCTCAACCTCAACCACTGTGATGCGCCCTGCGGTGGCGACCATCGGATTGAAGTTGCGCGCGGTTCTGCGAAAAATCAAGTTGCCTGATTTATCGGCTTTCCATGCTTTAACCAAGGCGATGTCAGCGGTCAACGAACGCTCCATGATGTATTGCTCACCATCAAATTCGCGCACTTCTTTACCCTCTGCGACCAACGTGCCGACACCTGTTTTGGTGAAAAAAGCGGGAATGCCTGCGCCGCCTGCGCGGAGTTTTTCGGCCAATGTGCCTTGCGGCGTGAATTCTAATTCGAGTTCATTCGCTAAGAACTGGCGCTCAAACTCTTTGTTTTCGCCGACATACGATGAAATCATTTTTTTGATTTGGCGCGTCTCGAGCAACAAGCCCAAGCCAAAACCATCAACGCCCGCATTGTTTGAGATGCAGGTTAAGTTTTTCACGCCCGTGTCACGCAGCGCCGCGATGAGTCCTTCCGGAATGCCACACAGGCCAAAACCGCCAACTGCGAGTGTCTGTCCGTCCTGCACAATATCCGCCAATGCGGCTTGTGCGCTTTCAAATACCTTATTTGCCATGTCCATCCCTCCAAATGTTGCACTGCATAAATTTATTTCCAACCGCATATTAACGCAAAAACTCAAGCATTTGTGTTTTTATACACCCACCACAATCGTCTATCGATGGACAACAATTGCTATATCATTCACTTCATTCCCTTTTATTTTCACGGCTTTGTTGAAATTGACGCATATGAAAACCCCCTTCGCACACCTCTCTCAATCCAAACATGATGTCCAATCACACCGCAGCATCGATGATGCAGCGGGCACGTGTCCAACGTGCGGGAAAGAAACATTGCCTCGAATCAATCGCCAGCATTTTCAACAAGAGCTCACCAGCAAATGGTTCAAAAAAGGCTTTAGCAACACATTCATTGGCTTGACGATTGCACCGGGCAAACAAATTTACACATACATCAATGTCAACCGCGATGATTTGATTAAGCCCATCGTTTATCTGCTGACCACCATGGTGATGTTGTTGTGGTCGTACCACTTGCTCAATGCCAATACCAACAGCGCCGAGGAGACTCTGGTTGATCAAATCGAGCGCAACATGCACTTCATCCAACTCTCACAAGCCGTGGCGATGGCCTATGTCATGCTTAAATTCACTTACAAAGACAGGGGCTACAATTTTTATGAGTACACGACGCTCATGGTGTATTTGCTGGCACAGTGTTTGATTTTCGCCAGCGGCTATAACATCTTGCAACATTATTTCCCAGACACGCAGTTTGCCTATCTGCGATTCTTCACGTATTTCATATATTGCTCATGGGGCATCGCTCAGTTTTTCGCCGCAAAGACTTTGAGTGACTACTTCAAAGCGGCCAGCACCTATATATTGGGTGTCGCACTCACTTTTGTTGCAGCCATTGTTTTGCTGAGCATGTTTTGGTTGGCTTTGGATTTGCTGATTTCATAACCAAAAAAATGCGGACAGGTGTGTCACCTGTCCGCAAGATCATCAAAGATTTTAAGTGACGCCTCAACACGCTGAACGTGCCGAAGCCGACTTATTCACTCATTTTTTCTTATCTGTTTTTTTCTTCTCAACCGCATCGTTTTTCGGACGGTTTTCTCCTGCATCGCTCAAACCCATGTGGCGAATATTGAGCGGCTTGCCTTCAATTGTAATGGACTTCAAGGTTTTCAAAATTTCGTCAGGCATGCCTTCAGGCAGGTCGATGTTGCTGTGCCCTTCGAGCAGCTGAATGCGGCCAATGTGTTTGGCTTGCAGACCTGCGCCATCGGCGATGGCATTGACGATACCGCTTTTGGTCACGGCGTCGGCGCTGCCGATGTCGATGCGGTAAGTATGCATGACAAATTTACTGGCGGCTGCGGGTTTGTCTTTAGCGACTTTCTCTAC
This sequence comes from uncultured Burkholderiaceae bacterium, assembly GCA_937862845.1. GTDB lineage: Bacteria > Pseudomonadota > Gammaproteobacteria > Burkholderiales > Burkholderiaceae > Hydromonas. The sequence goes on from CALMCK010000222.1 coordinate 2,232, forward strand.
TTTTTCGGCGCGCACGGGGCGCTCGGCGCGTTCTGGGCTTTCGCTGCGCACAGGACGGTCGGCGCGCTCGGCACGAATCGGTCGGCCGGCGCGTTCAACTCGTTCAGAACGCTCTGAGCGTTCTTTTTTCGGCCCGCGTGGTGCGGCGGGCATGGCTTGGCCGTCTGCGGTGATGTTGAGCATTTGGCCTGCGACGCGTACGCCACGCAAATGCTCGATGGTTTCGCTTGACAAGTCACTTGGTAAATCAAGTAAGGTGTGGTCGCCACGAATGTCGATGCGGCCGATGTAGCGCGACTCGATGTTGGCTTCGTTGGCAATTGCGCCGACGATGTTGCCTGGCTTGACGCCGTGGTCATGGCCGACTGCGATGCGGAATGTTTGTGTGCCCGCTTCACTGCTGCGTGGTTTGTACTCGCGCTGTGGTGCTGATTCGCGTTGGCGCTCGAAGCGCACGTCGCTGCGCACTTCGCGTGGTTCGCGTTCTTCGAATGCGGCTTGAGTTTTTTTGCTCAATGACAACGATGCGTTGCCACGCGCCATTTTGGCCAGTGCTGCTGCGATTTCAATGGTGGGGATGTTGTGTTCGCGCTCGTATTCTTCGATGAGGCTGGTGAATTCGTCCAAGCCACCTTCGGCGAGCACGTCGGAAATCTGCGCTTTGAATCGCGTGATGCGCACGTTGTTGACGTCTTGCACCGTGGGCAATTCGAGCGCGGAAATCGGTTGGCGCGTGGTGCGCTCGATGACTTTGAGCAGGTGTTTTTCACGGGGTGTGATGAACAAAATCGCGTCGCCACTGCGGCCAGCACGACCTGTACGGCCAATGCGGTGGGTGTAGCTTTCGGGATCGTGTGGTACGTCGTAGTTGACCACGTGGCTGATGCGCTCGACATCGAGTCCGCGTGCGGCAACGTCGGTGGCGACGAGGATGTCGATTTTACCGTCTTTTAAATTTTGCACCGTGCGTTCGCGTTGCTGTTGTTGCACGTCGCCATTAATCGCGGCGACAGAGAAACCACGCGCGGCGAGTTTATTGGCCAGCTCTTCTGTGCCGAGTTTGGTGCGGGCAAAAATAATCATGCCGTCAAATGTCTCTGCTTCAAGTATGCGCGTGAGTGCATCGAG
>CALMCK010000223.1 GCA_937862845.1 uncultured Burkholderiaceae bacterium
GTGCGGTGACACGCCGCTGTTGCTTACGGATAATCGACCTTATGCCTCGTGCGCGTTCGCTGGTGCGTGGATGTACATTGTGCTGCATTTATTGCAGGTGAATAACATCATCAGTCTCATCATTGCCAGTATTTTAACCGTGGTGCTGCGCTTGGTCAGCTTAAAGCTGAGGTGGGAAGTGCCCAAAGGGTTTTAAGAATTCTCTGAACGCGCGCCACAGGTTTGATGGTTCAAACAGTACCACCCTATCAAACGCCCACCCCCCAAAGCCAAATTTCTCTGCGTCGGCTGCGTTCTCGCTTTAAAATTCTGCCATTCGCACACCATTAGAAAGCGCCTCCCATGTCCATGTACACTCAAGACGCCAAGCTGGCTCAAAACTCTTATTACGCAGCGACGGCCACGCCACTGCCCGAGCAACCCAAACTCAAAAGCCACATCACCACCGATGTGTGCGTGGTCGGCGCAGGTCTCGCGGGCTTATCGGCCGCACTGGAGTTGGCCAATAAAGGCTATAAAGTCGTCATCCTCGAAGGCCGCCGTGTGGCTTGGGGCGCATCGGGACGCAATGGTGGTCAAGCCATCGCGGGCTACGCATGCGGTGAAGAGCCGTTTGAAAAACAACTCGGCATGGCCGACGCGAAACGTGCATTTAACCTCACGCTCGAAGGCCTCGATTTGATGCGCGCGCGCATCAAAGAGCACAACATCGATTGCGACTGGACGGACGGTTACATGACCGCCAGCGTTCGGCCTAAAACCACGCCCGAACTATTTGACTGGGCCGATGGCATGGCGCGCAACTACGACTACCCGCATCTGCAAAAAATCACGCCCGACGAATTGCCCAACTGGATAGATTCCAAACGCTATCACGGCGCCGTGCTCGACCGCAACAGCGCACACCTGCACCCGCTCAAATACGCACTGGGCATTGCGCGTGCCGCATTGGCCGCTGGCGTGACCATACATGAGCACTCCGAAGTCACCGAGCTGGTGCATGGCGATCCTGCCGTGATTAAAACCGCTGACGGCCAAGTCAGCGCGAGCTTCGTTGTGCTCGCAGGCAATGTGTATTTGGATAAAACCGTCAAAAAAATCTCAAACCGCATCATGCCCGTCGGCACCTACATTGTCACCACCGAGCAGTTGGATAAATCGCTCGCGGACTCATTGATTAAAAACCGCGTCGCGGTGTCTGATAACAATTTCGTGCTCGATTATTTCAGAGTCACGCGCGACGACCGCATGCTGTTCGGCGGGCGTGTGAGCTACTCTGGCATCACGCCATCAAATTTACCGAGCAGCATGCGCAGCACGATGTTGCGTGCTTTTCCGCAATTGTCCGATGCCAAAATCGAATACTGCTGGGGCGGTTTTGTCGATGTCACGGTCAATCGAGCGCCCGACTTTGGGCGCGTCTCACCCAATGTTTTTTACCTCCAAGGCTTCTCAGGCCACGGTCTGATTCTCACCAACATCGCTGGTAAACTCGCCGCCGAAGCGGTCGCGGGACAAGCCGAGCGTTTTGACATGTTGGCACGCATCAAGCACATGCCCTTCCCTGGTGGACGACTGCTGCGCACACCCGCGCAAGTGCTCGGCATGGCTTACTATCGTTTAAAAGATTATTTATAAATTGATA
>CALMCK010000224.1 GCA_937862845.1 uncultured Burkholderiaceae bacterium
TTTCGCCACCACCATCAGCCCCGATGTGTCTTTGTCCAGACGGTGGACAATGCCCGCACGCGGCACCTGAGCAATGTCGGGATAGGCATGCAGCAAACCGTTGAGCAGCGTGCCGCTCCAGTTGCCAGAGCCAGGATGCACGACCAGTCCTGCGGGTTTATTGACCACCAAAATATCCGCGTCTTCGTAAACAATGTCCAAGTCCATCTGCTCAGCCGTGTAGGCTTTCATCTCATCCGATGGCTGCGGCGTCACGGTCAACACATCGTGCTGATACACCACGTGGCGGGTGTTGGTTTGCGCCTCGCCATTGCACAACACGGCACCGTCTTTGAGCCATTTTTGTAAACGCGAACGCGAAAAATCAGGCACGAGCAAGCCCAGCGCCGCATCCAAACGCATGCCGTTGGCGGCCTTGTTCACAAGCACCTCAAAAGGTTCAAGAATTTGAGCATTTGCGCCCACTTCTTCATCCCATGCGTTATAATCGTGCTCAATTTCATCAAATGAGGTCACTGTCATGACTGTATCTATCCTTAAAAAAGCCGTGCGAATTTCCGCCATCGCCATCGTCAGCGTGAGTCTACTCGCGGGCTGTAGTATATTTGGTAACAAAAAAGACAAAAATGAATTTGCCGGCTGGTCGGTCGAGCGCATGTACACAGAAGCGCGCGACAACCTCAACAGCAAGGATTATACCCGTGCCGCCGAGTTATTAGAAGCAACAACGACACAATACCCATTTTCAGCGCAAGCCGTGCAAGCCCAGCTCGAGTTGCCCTACGCTTACTGGAAAGACGAAGAGCGCGGTAAAGCAGTCGCCGCGGCAGACCGATTCATCGCCCTCAATGGATCACACCCAAAAGTCGATTATGTGTATTACATCAAAGGCATGATTAACTACAACCAAAACGTCAGCTACCTCGCCACCCTCACAGGCCAAGGCCTGAGCGACCGCGACCCGAAAGCTGCCGTCGAATCATTCAACGCATTCAAAACCCTGACTGAAAAATACTCCAACAGCCGCTACGCCAAAGACGCGCGCTTGCGTATGGTTTCATTGGTCAACAACATGAGTGCCCACGAAGCAGGCGTTGCCGTTTATTACTATGAGCGCGGCGCTTATCTCGCAGCGATTAACCGCTCGCAAGACTTGCTCAAAACCTATGACGGCACACCGGCCACCGAAGACGCACTCATCACCATGTACCACTCGTATGAGCAACTCGGCATGACCGAACAAGCCAACGATGCACTCACCGTCCTCAAGAAAAATTATCCTGACAGCACACTGGAAATGAAAAAAACCAACCGCAGCTTATTTAGCCGCAGCACCAAACGCGATCGCAAAAAAGCAGAAATCGAAATCCCAGCACCAGAATAACGCCCCCCCTGCGGTTTACTGCACACAAAAGAAAACGACTGGTTGAACCAGTCGTTTTTTATTTTTTCATTGTTTGTTTCAATGTTTGTTTCAATGTTTGTTTCAATGTTTGTTTCAATGTTTGTTTCA
>CALMCK010000225.1 GCA_937862845.1 uncultured Burkholderiaceae bacterium
TCACCCCATGAAAATCACCCCAGAAATCTTCGACGAGGCATTTTGGCAGCGCTGCATCGCGTCGATGGCCGAGCAATCGACACGCGATGCGGTCATCATTGTGCCCGATGCCTCGATGTTCACACCGTATCGATTGGCGTGGGCGGCGCATGCGCGGGCAGAAGGCCGTGCGATGGTGATGCCGCGCATGATGACGTTGCTCGATTGGGCGAAACGCTGTGGCGCGAAGGACTGGGATGCAGAGCATTTGTCGCGCGTGTTGGCATGGGCAGGGCAGCTGCAAGACACGCCGAACTTCGCACGTTGGCTCGGCGCAGATGCGGCCAATACCAGCATTGACGGCGTGCTCGGCGCGGCCGAACGGCTGGTGGCGATGAGTGATGAGCTCAGTTTGCATGTGCTCGCAGGACGCTCGCTCGAGAGCAGCGTCGAGGGCATACAAGCGGCCGTCGATGAAGTGTATCAGTTGGCGACCAATGGTTGGGCGAACGACGAGCTGTCTGTGTTGTTGCAATGTTGGCGTTTGGATGTGGCTACTTTACCGCCTGCGGTGCGGTTTTTAAATGTGCTCGATGAGATGCAGGCGCAACTAAACAACTCCGTGTACGTGGTGCGTAATCGCCCATGGTCGCCGTTCGAGACATGGTTTTACGAGGCGTATTCTCAACAGCATAATTTGGAGGTGTTTGATGTGAGTGCGGTGCGCTCACGCGCGCCTGCGGGCGCAGCGGCTGCGGCGCAGTGTGCGTGGGCGAGTCTGGCCGATGTGTGCGAGCGGGTGAGGGCGCGCGCGGACGAATCGACGGCCGACGCAATCGAGCCTGTGCAGCACGGCGCGCTCTGGTCTGCGCCACATGCTGAAGACGAAGCGAACGCCGTGGTGCAACAGGTGTTGGCGTGGCGTGCTGATGGGCTGAAAAAAATTGGCATTGTCGCACTCGATCGTGCCGTTAGCCGCAGGGTTTGGTCGATGTTGTTGCACCATGGTGTGGCGGTGCGCGATGACACGGGCTGGTTGCTGTCCACTTCGCGCTTGGCGAGCAGTTGGCACGATGGGCTGATGTTGTGGCAGGCCGATGCCGAGGCGGCGGCGTTGCTGTCATGGTTGGCGCATCCTGTGGTGTACTCGGATGTGCCGCTGGCGCACAAAGCGCTGTTGCAACGTTACCTTAAAGAAATCGCATTGCGCCAAAACCAGCCGCTCAAAACATGGCGTGCGTGGGCAGACGCGCTGCGCCACAGCGCTCCGTCGCTGGCCTTGAGTGCGCAGGCACATGCCGAGGATTGTGATGTGCACCGCATGGCGACAGAGTTCATCATGCGCGCGCAGCGCGCTGGTGACACACTCAAAAAATCCCACACATTGGCAAACTGGGCCAACATCATTGAGCAATGGGCTAAAGATTTTGGCCTGTGGTCAGCGTGGCAGTCAGAGTTGGCGGGCAATGCGGGCGTGGTGTGGTTGCGCTTATTGGCGGACTGGCATCTGATCGATGATGCGCTCATGCTCGATTTAACGGCGCTGCTGAGGGTGATGAGTAGCGAAGTCGAGCGCGCCACTTACCGCGCACACGATGCCGACGACGAGGTGTTGTTGTTGCCGCTGGGCAGCACACGCATGCGGCATTTCGATGCGGTGTGGGTACTGGGCGCGGACGAAGCGCATTTGCCCGGTGGATTGGACTCCGTCGGGTTGCTCAATATGTCGGTGCGAACCAAGCTCGGTCTGCCGAATGCCGTGAGCACGCATGCGCAAATGCAGCGTGATTTTGTTGATGTGCTGATTGGCACGCCGAGGTTGTTTGGCAGTTATTGCGAGACCCAAAACGGCTCGCCGAATGCGCCGAGCACGTGGTGGCGACAGTGGCTGCGCGCGAGTGCGCAGTCTGAGCACAGCGTCGCATTGAACTGGCGCGAAGTGGATGCACAGATGGCGAGCGCGTCGGCGGCGGTGCTCAACCATGGTGTGCCACACAAGGTGACGGCCAGCGATGTCAATAAAATCACAGCGTGCCCGTATCAATATTATGTTCAGCGCAGTCTCGGCGTACGGGCCAATGAGTTGCCAAGCGATGAAGTTTCGGCTGCTGACAAAGGCAATCTTTGGCACGAGGTATTGGCGGCATTCCATGCGCGCAGAAACGATGTGGTGCTGAGTGAACGCGATGATGTGGCCTTGTTAACGGCAGTGGTTGATCAAAAAACCGAAGCATTGCGCCGCACAAATGCCCGCTACTGGGTGGTGCGCGAAAACTTCTTGAGTTGGGTCAACGCCTATGTCGCGTGGTGGCAAGGCCGCGAGGCAGAAGGTTGGCACTGGCAGGCGAGCGAATTGTCCGTCGAAGTGGCACACGACATGGCGCATGACAGACTCGGTGCACAAGGCTTAAAACTCACATGGCATGGCACACTCGACCAACTCGATGCGCGCGAGTGCATCGATGCGGTGACGGGTGAAGTGTATGCTGAGCGCGCTGTGATTGATTATAAAACCAATCACAGCGACGCCATCAAAGACAAATACCTCAAACCCATCAGTCAGCAAGAAGACGTGCAGCTTGCTTTTTACATTCACCTGTCCAGAGCCGCCGAGGACTCAGCACTCGGCCGCATCACACAGGCGGGCTATGTCGGCATCAGTGAGTCCAGCGCGACTGCGCATGACAAACCACATCAAGGCAGCAGCAACTACCCACAAGCATGGCTCAATGCCCACTCAAATGGCGATGCCGACGGCATCGAACGCGAAGCACTGCGACTGCACCATCAAGTCGGCGCAACTTTTGAGCGCATGCTGCACGGCGAGCCTCTGGTCGCCATGGGACAATTGCGCGTGTGCGAATACTGCGACGTGCGCGGCCTGTGCCGCAAAGGCCACACACGAGCAGTCAAGGTGGGCGCATAACATGCCGCCGATTTTATATTCTTTTCGTCGTTGTCCTTATGCCATGCGCGCGCGGCTGGCCATCCGTGTTTTGGGTGTGCGGGTGCAATTGCGTGAATTGGTTTTGTCAAACAAACCCGCCGCCATGCTGGCCATCTCGCCCAAAGGCACAGTGCCTGTTTTGCTGCTCAATGACGGCACAGTGATAGATGAAAGTTTGGATGTGATGGTTTGGGCGGGCGCGGTTTTTTCGATGGATGATGCGGCACTGATTGCGCGCAATGATGGTGAATTTAAGCAAGCGCTCGACCGTTACAAATACCCTGAGCGTTTCCCAGATGCCGCAGCATCTGAACATCGAGCACAGGCCTGTGCGTTTTTGGCCGAGTTGAATCAGCGCTTGACGGACGCGCCGTGTTTGAGTGGTGATGAGATGGGCTTGCTTGATTGGGCTATTCTGCCCTTTGTGCGGCAGTTCGCCGCAGTCGATGCCGCGTGGTTTGCGCAGACGCCGTATGTGTCATTGCAACCGTGGTTGGCGCGTGGTTTGTCCAGCGATGTGTTTGGCAGTGTGATGCACAAATACGCGCCGTGGCGCGAGGGTGATGCGCCCATCGAGTTTTAAACCGAGGCGCTCAACTCACTGCGCAGCTGTGCAATCATTTTGGCAATGCCATCGTCGCTGATGTGCTCCGCGATGCGATCGGCAACCGCTTTGAGTTTGGGGTGCGCATTGCCCACCGCGATGCCCGTGCCCATGCCCGCGAGCATTTCTAAATCATTGAGGCCATCACCAAAAGCGTAA
>CALMCK010000226.1 GCA_937862845.1 uncultured Burkholderiaceae bacterium
TCATCGGTGTGACCATGCAAGAGCAAGGTGTCTCGCGCGTGGTGGCGGTGGACATGGAGTCAGCGCTCGAGATGGCAGGGCTTTGATTGGCCGATGATGCGCATGGCCCCTCTCCCGCTGTGCGGGCGAGAAGGGTGTTGGCGTTGAAAAGCTTAACGGAATGGTTGTAATTTTTATATTGAGAAAAAATGAGTGAGTTTGAACTATCCACGTTGGCGTTGCTCGTCCTTTTGTTGTTGGTTTTAGCGGCCTACAGCTACTGGCAAATCGCGCGTGCACACCGTCGCCAGAAGGCGCTGCAGGCGGATTATCACGATGACAATGAGTGGTATGAACCACCGCTGGTCGCACCGATTGAAACGTATGAGGGTGACGCAACAGACGGCTCGTCCAACACATCACACACCACACAACACACAGAGAATGACGGCACACCTGCCGCTTATGAGCCTGTTTTTGTGGGGCGCTCGACACGTGTTCACGATACAAATCATGCTGAGCACTCGGCTGAAGCATTGCCGATTTCAAATGTGCATTATCACTTGGACCACGTGGTGCCAGAAGCGCAGGCCTTGCTTGCTGTTGCAGAAAACTCCGACGCAGACAGTACAAATAACGCCGATGTTCCACCAAAAAGCAGGGTGGCTGCTGAGGCTGCTGACGCGGTGACAGAAGCTGCGCCTGCGGTGATGATGGTGCAGGAGTCGTTTTTGCACGAGGATGAAATCGCCCCCGCAGTGCCCGCACCGCAGCCGACCGCCAAGGTCGCGCCAGCGACATACGTGGTGCAGGACACCAGTGAGCAAGCCAGTTTAGCGGTGTTTGATCCGTTGATTCGTTTCTCCTCGTGGGTTTCGAGCACTTATCCGGCCCCCATTCATGCGATTGATGGTGTGATTGACTTGATCGTGCCACAGCCTAAGCAAGCGAAAGACATCGAACACGCGCTGGAAGATTTGCAACTCGACACGGACTTACCACTGCGTATGTATGGCCGTCGGGCGGGTTCGCTCCATTCAGAGATTGAGTGGGAACCATTAACGGCAGGTGTGTTGTACAAAAGCTTGCGCTTGACATTGCAACTGGCCAATCGCGATGAATACGCTCAGCCGCCGTTACTGCAAGATTGGTTTGTGCTCGCGCAGCGTCTAGCCAAACGACTGGCCGCGCAGGTGCAAGCGATGCCTGATCCTGCGGCATTGGCCAGTTATGCGATGTATTTGCATGATTTATCGAAGCGCTTGAGCGCATCGCTGGTGGTGCAGCTCCATAAAAAACAAGGCCTGTGGCCAGCGTACGAAGTGCATCAGCAGATGACGCAGTGGGGCATTCATTTGAGTGAAAATGGTCAATATGTGGCCAAGGCCGAAGACGGTCGTGTGCTTTACAGTGTGATGAATGATTTGGGCAACGCTCGCGCGCAAGATTTTTATCGGGACCAGCTCTCGACCATGCATGTGAACACGTTGTCGTTTTGCGTTGACTTGGCACGTGTGCCTGCGGCGTATGCGCCGATGCTACGACTGAGCCGCGACATGCGCCAGCTCGCCAATGCGCTCGATGCGCAATGGCTCAATGTGCACGGCACGGAGATACAACCCGATGCATTGTTTGTCCATGCGGATGCGCACGTGCCTGAGTATGTGCAGCAATTACACGATCTGGGCGTGCCTGCAGGATCGATTTTGATGCGCCGTTTACTGCACGCTCGAGGATGACGAGCCATGACATCACACACGCCTGATTTGTTTTCAAATGCGCCAGATGTGGCGCGTGTGCGCACTTTACGTGAAGAATTGGCATTGCACAACGAGGCATATTATGTCAACGATGCACCGCAAATCAGCGATGCACAGTACGATGTGTTGTTCAATGAATTGTTGAGCATTGAGGAAAACCACCCTGAGCTCATCACACCAGACTCACCGACACAGCGCGTCGGCGGCGCACCTCTGGATGGGTTTCATAAGGTTCAACACGCGATGCCCATGCTGTCGTTGGCCAATGCTTTTTCTAAAGAAGACATTGATGCCTTTGACGAACGCATGCGCAATGAATTGCGCGCCAAAAATTTAATCACAGAAAACGAGTCGATTCAATACGCGGTCGAAGTGAAATTCGATGGCTTGGCCATCAGTCTGCGCTATGAGCATGGCGTTCTCGTGCAGGCGGCGACGCGCGGTGATGGTCAAGAAGGCGAAGATGTGACGGCGAATGTGCGCACGATACGCTCGATTCCGCTGCGTTTAAACACGGCACATCCCCCCGCTGTTTTAGAGGTGCGGGGTGAGGTGCTGATGAAGCGCGCTGATTTTGAAACCCTCAATATCAATCAACTCGACAAAGGTGAAAAACCTTTCGCCAACCCACGCAATGCAGCAGCTGGCGGTTTGCGCCAACTTGATTCAAAAATCACCGCAGCGCGGCGCTTGTCGTTTTATTCATACGGCGTCGGTGTGGTCGATAATGCCGGCGCACTGCAAGCATTCACACAAACCAGTTTTCACGAAGTCGTTGTGCAGCTCGCGCAACTCGGCTTACCGGTGTACTCTGTTGACAACGTGGTGTTGGGTGCGGCAGGTTTGTTGGATTTTTACCAACGCATTTTACAGACGCGCGATGGTCTGGCGTTTGACATTGACGGTGTCGTGTATAAAATCAACAACACCGCACAGCAAACTGTACTCGGCTTCGTCTCGCGCTCACCGCGCTGGGCGATTGCCCATAAATTCCCCGCACAAGAAATGACCACCACAGTTTTAGACATCGATGTGCAAGTTGGCCGAACCGGCGCCATCACGCCCGTCGCGCGACTTGCACCCGTCGAAGTCGGTGGCGTGGTGGTGAGCAATGCGACCTTGCACAACATCGATGAGCTCACGCGCAAAGACGTGCGCGTCGGCGACACCGTCGTGGTGCGTCGTGCGGGCGACGTCATCCCTGAAGTGGTGATGGTGATTCTCGAAAAACGGCCAGAACACACACACACATTCAGCATGCCCACAATGTGTCCCGAGTGCGATTCGCCTGTGGTGCGTGAAGAAGGTGAGTCCGCTGCGCGCTGCACAGGTGGTATGGTTTGCCCCGCACAGGTGAAACAAAGTCTGTGGCACTTCGCGCAGAGGCGCGCGATGAACATTGATGGTTTGGGCGAGAAACTCATTGACCAACTGGTTGATGTGGGTTTGATCCGAACCCCCGATGATTTGTATCGACTCCAGTTTGAACAGATATCAGGCTTGGAGCGCATGGCAGAGAAGTCCGCACAAAACCTCATCGATGGTTTGCAAAAATCCAAATCGACAACATTGGCGAAATTCATCTACGCGCTCGGCATCCGCCATGTCGGCGAAGCGACGGCAAAAAGTTTGGCCACGTCGTTTGGCGATTTACCCGCAGTACAAAATGCGACGGCAGAAGAGTTGCTCATGGTTGAGGACATCGGTCCCGTGGTCGCCGAATCGATTGTGCGTTTTTTTCAAGACCTGCGTCATCGTACTGTCATCAATGGTCTGATAGAATGTGGTGTGAATTGGGCAACGGTCGAGCGTGTGTTGAGCAGCGGCATTTTTTCGGGTAAAACAGTCGTGCTCACTGGCACACTGCCCACGCTGGGACGCGACGAGGCCAAAGCACTGCTGGAAGCGGCTGGCGCAAAAGTCGCTGGCAGTGTTTCAAGCAAAACGGATTTTGTGGTGGCGGGTGAAGCGGCGGGCTCTAAATTAGAAAAAGCACAAGCATTGTCTGTGCGTGTGCTCGATGAAGCTGAAATGCTGGCGTTGTTAAACGAATAACTGGAGAAAATTATGTTAGGCATCATTGCAGGCAGTGGATTGCAGCGTTTGAATCAAATGACGAATGTGCGCCGTGAGATTGTGCGCACGCCTTTTGGTGAGACGTCCTGTGCGTTGACGATAGGTCAACTCTCACCGGGTAAAGAAGTGGTTTTTTTGAATCGCCATGGTTATGGCCATACGATTGCGCCCCATCAAATTAATTATCGAGCCAATATTTGGGCTTTACAAAAAATCGGTGTGACCACGATTTGCGCCTTGGGCAGCTCGGGCAGTTTGGACGTGTCGATTGAACCAGGGCAGTTGATTTTGCCAGAAGACGCCATCGACTACACCAACGGTCGGCGTGGCACATATTTTGAAGGTCCTGACAATCCCATCGTGTACACCGATGTCAGCGAGATTTTTTCGGATGATGTGCGGGCGACATTGCTCGATGCGGCGAGCAGTGCGGGCGAAAAATTACGAGCAGATGCTGTGTATGCTTGCACAAACGGCCCGCGTTTAGAGACTCGCGCCGAGGTGCGTCGCATGGCGAGAGATGGCGCGAATATCGTTGGAATGACGCTCATGCCAGAGGCGGTGCTGGCGCGGGAACTCGGCGTGGCATATGCTGCGATGACGGTGTGTACCAATTATGCGGCGGGCATTCGTGAGAATGAATTGAGTGATTTGCAGCAGTGGCGCACGTTGCGCGAGCAGAGCTTGCTGCGCGTTGAAAAAATCCTACAGCATTGGTCGGCGCAGTGATTCTGTGACTGTTTGAAAAACAAAAAACCCCAAGCAACGCTTGGGGTTTTTTGTTTTTTGATGGCGCAGGGTGGCATCAAGATTTTTTTTGCAGTGACTCAATCTTCACTTTCCACTCAAGCGGGCCTGTTTCATGTACCGACACACCTTGCGAATCCACTGCGACGGTGACGGGCATGTCCACCACGTCGAACTCATAGATCGCTTCCATGCCGAGCTCGGGGAAAGCGAGGACTTCAGCATGCTTGATGGCTTTAGAGACCAAATAAGCCGCACCGCCGACGGCCATGAGATAGGCGGCTTTGTGTTTCTTAATCGCTTCAATGCCCGTTGGGCCGCGTTCGGATTTGCCGATCATGACGGCCAAGCCTGTTTGAGCGAGCATCATTTCGGTGAATTTATCCATGCGTGTCGCAGTCGTTGGACCCGCTGGGCCGACGACTTCGTCGCGGACTGGATCGACTGGGCCAACGTAATAAATGGCACGGTTTTTGAAATTCACAGGGAGCGGCTCACCTTTGGCGAGCATGTCGGCAATTTTTTTGTGGGCGGCATCTCGACCAGTGAGCATTTTGCCGTTGAGCAATAAGGTTTGTCCAGGTGTCCATGACTCGACTTCGGCGCGGGTGAGGGTGTTTAAATCAATTCGCTTGCTTTTTTCAGTGTCGGGCGACCAGCTGACATCGGGATAGTTGTCAAGCGACGGTGGTGTGAGAATCGCTGGGCCGTTGCCGTTTAATACAAAATGTGCATGACGAGTGGCGGCGCAGTTGGGCACCATGCCGACCGGCAGAGAAGCGGCGTGTGTCGGGAAGTCGAGGATTTTGATGTCGAGCACAGTGGTCAAACCGCCCAAGCCTTGGGCGCCGATGCCCAACGCGTTGACTTTTTCGCACAGCTCAATGCGCAGCTCTTCGATGCGGTTTGATGGGCCGCGAGCGAGCAGCTCGTGCATGTTGATCGGTTCCATGATGGCTTGTTTGGCAAGCAACATGGCTTTCTCAGGCGTGCCGCCGATGCCCAAACCAAGGATGCCCGGTGGACACCAGCCTGCGCCCATGGTCGGTACGGTTTTGAGCACCCAATCGACAATGGAATCGGATGGGTTGAGCATGACCATTTTTGATTTGTTTTCTGAGCCGCCGCCTTTGGCCGCGACGATGACGTCTACAGTGTCGCCTGCAACCATTTCGATGTGCACGACGGCGGGGGTGTTGTCTTTGGTGTTGGTGCGTTTACCGGCGGGGTCTGCCAGCACAGAGGCGCGCAGGACATTGTCAGGGTTCAGATACGCGCGGCGCACACCTTCGTTCACCATTTCTTGAATGGTAAGCTTTGAGTCCCAGCGCACGTTCATGCCGATTTTGAGAAAGACCACGCAGATGCCCGTGTCTTGGCAAATCGGTCGGCGGCCTTCTGCACTCATGCGGCTGTTGGTGAGGATTTGTGCCATCGCGTCTTTGGCGGCGGGGCTTTGCTCGCGCTCGTAGGCGCGGGCCAGATGCTGGATGTAGTCGGCCGGGTGGTAGTAGCTGATGTACTGCAGTGCGGCGGCAACGGATTCGATCAGGTCGGCTTGGCGGATGGTCGTCATGGCGTGGGGAAGATCAGGTTACGCGAAGCCTTAGATTATCCTCTGCCGGGCTTGCGTGGATCTGTCGCCTGGTTTTTGGAAGGCGTATCC
>CALMCK010000227.1 GCA_937862845.1 uncultured Burkholderiaceae bacterium
ACCAAAGTCATGCTCATCAGCGGTGACAAAGCCGATGTGGTCGAGCCATTCGCCGCCGCACTCAACATCGAACATGTCTACAGCGATGCCACGCCGAGCGATAAACTCGCTCGCATCATCGATTTGCAAAAAGCAAAGCACATCGTCGCCATGACCGGTGACGGCCTGAACGACGCGCCTGTGCTCAAACAGGCCGATGTCGCACTGGCGATGGGGCACGGCAGCGGCCTCGCGCAGATGCAGGCCGATATGATTGTACAATCGGGCAGCCTCGATGATGTATATGCCGCGCACGTCATCGCATTGCGCGCCCGCCGTTTGACTTGGCAGAACCTTGCATGGGCTCTGTTGTATAATGGCATCGCGATACCGCTGGCCGTCATGGGCGCGGTCACGCCGTTGGTGGCCAGCATTGGCATGGCCGTCAGCTCTCTCATCGTGGTGGGCAACTCACTGCGGGTGTTGAACCCAATTAAAGACTTGGATTGATGGCATGGACATTTTGTATTTATTGATTCCGTTGAGTGTGATACTTGTTTTTTGCATCATCTATGGTTTGTGGTGGGCAGTTGACCACAATCAATTTGACAAACTCGAGCAGCACGGCGACTCGATTATGTACGATGAAGAGCGCACACATGAGCAAAAATAAACCCATGGACTATGAGGCTTGGCGCGCTTTTTTCTTGTCCATGCCCGCCGCCGTCGAAGACATGCCGTTTGGCCCAGAAGCGCTGGTGTATAAAGTCGCTGGCAAAATGTTTGGGCTATTAGCATGGATGGAAGAACCGCTGTGGATGAACCTTAAATGTGAGCCCAACCTCGCATTGTCATTGCGCGATCAATACAGCGCCGTGGCCGCAGGCTACCACATGAATAAAAAACACTGGAATACCGTCACGCTCGACGGCTCGGTTGATGATGAGTCGGTCAAAGAGTGGGTGCGCGCGTCGTATGATTTGATTTATTTGGCGTTGCCAAAAAAGACACAGCGAGAGATGCAAAATAATAGAGCGTAAACGTAATAATATAAAGTCTCAAATGTTTCAACAAGGCTGAGAAATGAGTTCACTTACTCGCTGCAAAACCTCATTGTAATGTTGAATGATGGGCAGACTCCGCGCCGCTTGTGCGGTTTCAAGTGACGGGCGAAACAAAAAACCTTGATGTGCTGCGGTCAACATGCCAATGTCGTTGAACGCATCACCAATCGCGAGCGTCTTAAAACCACGTTTATTCAGCCGTTCAACCACTTCATGCTTACCACTTCTGCTGTAATGCGCATGTGAAATGCGGTTGTCGCTGTCGGTGATGAGGGTGTGGCACTCAATCGACGGACTGCCCAGCTTCAACCACAGTGGCTTGACCATTTCAAAAAATGCATCTGACACCAAAATCACTTGGCAGTGCTGCGCCAAATGCGCCAAAAATGCAGCGGCGCCTTCATACGGTTTTAAACTGGCGACGATGTTTTGAATGTCGTTTAAGGTTTTATGGTGTTGGTTCAATATTTCAATCCGCCGCGCCACCAGTTTCGTGTAATTCGGCTCTTCTCTTGTTGTGATGGCGAGTTCGTTAATGCCCAATTTTTCAGCAATTAATGGCCACATCTCAGGTATTAAAACCCCTTCCATATCGATACACACGGCCAACATGGTCATTCCTTTTTAATGAGCGATGGATGAAAAAGCCAATAACCCACCCAAAGCCGCCAGTACGCCGCCAATGGTTTGGTTAATCGGTTTTTGGCGGGCGAGCATTTTGCTGCGCAAATGTGGGGTGGAGAAAAACACACAAACCAGCCCAAACCATACCCAATGTGCGGCAGACATAAATATGCCGTAGCCGTATTGTTGCGCGATCGACGTGTTTGGTTGGACGATTTGCGTGTAGGTGGACAGCACAAATAATGTGGTTTTTGGGTTGAGTGCGTTGGTCAAAAAACCGATTTTAAGCGCGCTTACGTTGCTGATATTGGGTGGTGCGTCACCGCTTTCAGGCATGACCTCGCCACTAAAAAACGTCTGATAACCCACATAAATCAAATACAACGCGCCGACGATTTTGAGTGCTGTGAATATTTCGGGTTGCGTGGCAATCAGCAGTCCCACGCCAATCATCGTGTAAAAAACATGCACTTGCACGCCCAGACCGATGCCCAGTGTGGTCAATAATCCCGTTTTCCGCCCGTACAGATAACTGTTGCGCGTGACCATCGCAAAATCCGCTCCGGGGCTGATGACGGCGAGTAATGTGATGAGGGCGACTGAGATAATCTCGTTCATGGCGGGCTTTCGTGGTGGTTGGATGGTCCCATTGTGCCAGCGTGTTGCTAAATTAAAAATCGATATGTTTGCACACTATCTGTGAGAAAATATCACGTATGAATACCGTCAATAAACTACCGCAGCTCAACGCTTTAAAAACATTTGAAACCGTCTCAAGGCATTTGAGCATGGTTTCTGCGGCGCGAGAGCTGTGTTTGACGCACGGCGCGGTCAGTCGCCAGATTGCTCAACTCGAGTCTCAACTTGACTTGAAGCTCTTTGTGCGGCGCAATCGGGCAATTTTTTTGACGCGTGAAGGTGTGCAATTGCAGGAGACTTGTGTGGCGGTCTTTGCTCAGTTGAGCGATGCCGTGGCGTCGATTCGTTCGACAAAAGCGGCTGCGCCGTTGGTGTTGTCGTGCGAGCCAACGATTGCCATGCGTTGGTTGATTGCACGGCTGCCACGTTTCACGACTTTGCACCCTGAGATACCCTTGCATTTATTCACGGCTGGCGGTGCGGTGCGTTTTGCCGAGCAGGGCGTTGATTTGGCGATTCGTCGTGATGATTTCGCGATGGATGTGGGCTTGGATGTGCGGACTTTAGCAGCAGAAAAAATGGGTGTGGTGTGCTCACCGATTTTAATGGCACAAGCGAATGGTTTACTGAACGTGACGCGCTTGATGACACAAACTCGTTCAAATGCATGGCGCGACTGGGTGAGTTTGACGGGTGTTGTGTCCTTCAACCTTGATGCGCCTGCGCAAGTGTTTGAGCATTTTTATTTGAGTTTAGAGGCTGCCGGTGCCGGTTTGGGGGCGGCTATCGCGTCGCAATATATGGTGGAGCAAGATTTACGCGACGGTCGACTGGTCGCGCCGTTTGGTTTTGTCGCGGATGGATCGAGTTATTGTTTGTTGTCCAATACACCGATTGACGCGGATGAGCGCAAGCGCGTGTTTTTGGACTGGTTGCGTGGTGAGTTTTTGGAAAGCGCTTGTTTGCATGAACGATAAAAGACAATGGTTTGTTGTGAACTGCTGCTTTCTGGCGCATTTTATCAAAAAGGCTCTGTTATAATAGCGGCTTATTTTAGGTGTGAGTGCGGTTTGGTTTTCTTGCGGTTTTTGTTTTTTATCTGTTGTTTGATGTACTTTTTTAATTATCAATAGGATTTCAATGTCGGTCATTACTCTTTTGCACGGCTCGCGTGCGTTGTCTGATTTTCGTGTGTCGCGTTTGCTGGCCCGTTTTGCCCCTCTGAACCTCGATATAGTCGGGGTTCAGTCGCGTTTTGTGCATTACATCTGGTCGGCTGAGCCTTTGTCTGCACGTGATTTGGAGGTGTTGAATGGCTTGCTGGCGTATGGCGAGGCGGGCATTGATGCGACGGTGGCGCGAGTGGACTTGACGGTGGTGCCTCGTTTGGGCACGATTTCACCATGGGCGAGTAAAGCGACGGACATTGCGCACAATGCGGGGCTGACCAATGTGCGACGGATTGAGCGCGGGATTGAGTATGGCTTGGTGATGAAGTCGGGCGTACTTGGCTCGCCGCTCGGTGCTAAAAACTTGTCCGATGTCACGTGGCAACAGGCCAGCGCGTTGATGCATGACCGCATGACAGAGTCGGTTTTTAAGGGCGCGTTTGACGGGGTGGCGCTGTTCAATGATTTGGTGAGCCAGCCTTTGCAGACGATTGCGGTGTTGGCGGACGGTAAATCGGCGTTGGAAAAAGCGAATGTGGCGCTCGGTCTGGCATTGTCGGACGATGAAGTCGATTATTTGCTCGATGCGTATTTGACATTGAATCGCGATCCGACGGATGTGGAGCTCATGATGTTTGCGCAGGCAAACTCCGAGCATTGCCGCCATAAAATTTTCAATGCCGATTTCATCATCGACGGCGTTGAGCAGCCGATGGGTTTGTTTAAAATGATTCGCAACACACATCAGCTCAACCCCGCAGGTGACATCGTCGCGTATGACGACAATGCGGCCGTGATGGCAGGCGATGTGACGCAACGGTTTTATCCCGATGCGGGCGGCGTGTACCGCGCGAATGAAACTTTGACGCACACGCTGATGAAGGTGGAGACGCACAATCACCCGACCGCGATTGCGCCGTTTTCGGGGGCGGCGACGGGCTCGGGTGGCGAGATTCGCGACGAAGGTGCGACGGGGCAGGGCAGTAAGCCGAAAGTCGGTTTGACGGGTTTCACTGTCTCGAATTTACATTTACCCGATGCGCCGCGCGCGTGGGAAATCAACCACGGCAAGCCAGAGCGCATCGTCTCAGCGCTGGACATCATGCTCGAAGGGCCGATTGGCGGGGCGGCGTTTAACAATGAATTCGGCCGCGCGAATCTGGCTGGCTACTTCCGCACATTTGAGCAGCCTGTCGGCGACGTGGTGTACGGTTACCACAAGCCGATTATGATTGCGGGCGGCATCGGCAGCATTGACGACATGCACATCGGTAAAAAAGACATTCCCGAAGGCGCGTTGCTCATCCAACTCGGTGGACCCGGCATGAAAATCGGACTGGGCGGCGGCGCGGCATCCTCGATGGGCGCTGGCTCAAACAGCGCTGCGCTTGATTTTGACTCGGTGCAACGCGGCAACCCAGAAATTCAACGGCGCGCGCAAGAAGTCATTGACCACTGCTGGCAACTCGGCGCGGCCAATCCGATTTTGTCGATTCATGATGTCGGCGCGGGTGGCATCTCGAATGCGTTTCCAGAAATCGTCCACGGCGCAGAGCGCGGCGCGATTTTTGATTTGAATAAAGTTGATTTGGAAGAATCTGGTTTAAGCCCGCGCGAGATTTGGAGCAATGAAGCACAAGAGCGTTATGTCATGGCGATTTTACCAGCCTCGCTTGAGTTGTTCGCCTCGTTTTGCGAACGCGAACGCTGCCCATTCGCCGTCATCGGCACCGCCACGGAAGCACAGCAGCTCAAAGTTTTGGACACGCGCAGCGACGTGACGAACCCGTGTGATCCTGTCGATATGCCGATGAATGTCTTGCTCGGCAAACCACCGAAAATGACGCGCGATGTCAAACGCGTGGTGACAACGGGTGCGCCACTCGACGTGGTCGGACTGGATTTAGAAACGCTCACGCTTGAGGTCTTGCGCCACCCGACGGTTGCCTCGAAGTCATTTCTCATCACGATTGGCGACCGCAGCGTGGGTGGC
>CALMCK010000228.1 GCA_937862845.1 uncultured Burkholderiaceae bacterium
CTATTTACGTGCGCCTGACGTACCAACCTGTCATCAACTGACCAAAAAAAATCGCCTCAGTCAGAGGCGATTTTTTTGGCAAACAATTTACTTTCTTGCCCAGCGAGCAGCTTGGTGATGTTTGCTCGATGCCGATAAAACAACAAACCCACCATCGCCACAAACGCCAACATCCAAAAACCCACACCCCACAGATACATCAAACCAAACAGTGCAAACACGCTGCACAACATCGATGATAAAGAGGAGTAGCGCGTCAAAACCGCGACCAGCAACCACACCAAAGCCGTCATCCAACCAATCTGTGCACTCAAACCAAGCACCACACCCAGAAAAGTCGCCACGCCTTTACCCCCCACAAACTTAAAAAACACAGGGTATAAATGCCCAACAAAAGCCGCCAATGCGACCAAAGACAATGACAAAATGCTCAGCTCGCCGTAGCGTGATGCCAAATACACAGGCAAAAATCCTTTAACCGCATCACCGAGCAGCGTCAACAAAGCCACACCTTTTCGCCCCGAGCGCAGCATGTTGGTCGCGCCTGGATTGTTTGAGCCGTAGGTGCGTGGATCATCCATGCCACATACTTTCGCCAACACAATTGCGAAAGAAATCGAGCCCGCCAAATACGCAAATAGCATCCATAAAATCAGTTGCATTGTTTTTCAATTCTTAAAATTGATGGGGCATTGTACCGCAAGCGCCCCACAAATCAAACAAACCTCGCAGTCGCGAGGTTTGTTTTAGCAGCCATTTTTGATGGGGTCTGTGCATGATCACAAGACCAAACCACCACGCTCGGCCACGGTGTGCATGTCTTTGTCACCACGGCCAGATAAGTTCACCAACACAACCTGCTCGGGCGACATGGTTTTCGCCAGTTTCAAACCATAAGCGACGGCATGCGAGGATTCCAGAGCTGGGATGATGCCCTCGACGCGGCACAAGGTATGAAAAGCCGCCAAGGCTTCCTCGTCATCAATCGAGACATACTCCGCCCGACCGATGTCTTTGAGCAACGCATGCTCTGGGCCGACGCCTGGGTAATCAAGCCCCGCCGAGACAGAATGGGTTTCGATGACCTGACCATTGTCGTCTTGCAAAATATACGTGCGGTTGCCGTGCAACACGCCGACAGAGCCTTTGCTCAAACTCGCCGCATGGCGATCGGTGTCGATGCCATCGCCTGCGGCCTCCACACCAATTAAGCGCACATCTTCATGCCCAATGTAGGGATAGAAAATCCCCATCGCATTCGAACCACCGCCAATGCACGCCACCACCGCGTCGGGTTGCCCTGCGTGGCCTGTTTCCTCAAGCAACATTTCTGGCATTTGCACGAGACACTCGTCACCGATGATGCGCTGAAAATCACGCACCATCGCAGGATACGGGTGCGGCCCTGCGACGGTACCGATGATGTAAAACGTGTTTTCAACATTCGCCACCCAGTCGCGCATGGCTTCATTGAGCGCGTCTTTCAATGTCTTTGAACCCGACTCGACGGGTATCACGCGCGCACCGAGCAGCTTCATGCGATAGACGTTCGCCGCTTGACGGGCAACGTCCTCCGAACCCATATACACATCGCACTCCAACCCAAATCGCGCACAAATCGTCGCCGTCGCGACGCCATGCTGACCCGCGCCTGTCTCAGCAATCACGCGCGGTTTGCCCATTTGTCGAGCGAGCAAGGCTTGCCCGATGACGTTGTTGATTTTATGTGCACCGGTGTGGTTGAGGTCTTCACGTTTGAGGTAAATCTGCGCACCGCCGTTTTCAGATGAGAGCCGTCTGGCATGATAAATCGGCGATGGACGACCGACAAAATGCTTGAGCTCATAAGCGTACTCATCCTGAAAAGCCTTGGTCGGCACAATGGTGTTGTACGCATGCAGCAGCTCATCGAGCGCTGGGATGAGCGTCTCGGAGGCGAATCGTCCGCCATAAATGCCAAAGTGTCCGTTGATATCGGGGTAGTTGTACATGTCTGTCCTTAAAAGTTTGGTGTCATCGTCAAATAGTAAATCGTGTGCTGAATGTTTGCCATCAAGCAAAGGTTTCTTGCAGGATGGACAAAGCTTCTTGTAAAAGTTCTTCGGACAACTCACCTTTTTTTTGCATCAATCGTGTTTTGTCTAACGTGCGAATCTGGTCGAGCAAAATCAAACCAGTCTTGCCTTCAAACGACACCGCCAGTCGAAAAGGCGCCGACTGCGTGCGTGTGGTCATCGGCGCCACCATGACGGTGCGCAGGTGATTGTGCATTTCATCGGGTGACAGCACAACACACAGACGGGTGTGCTGCGGCTTGTCCGTGATGAGCTCATCGAGTTGGGTCAGCCAGATGTCACCACGGTTCAACGCTTCATTTGATGTGCTCGCATCATGTGTTTTTTTTACCATGCGACATCCTCGCTGGCACGATTGGCAATCGACGGCCATTGCAGCACATCGCCCTGCTCTGCAGAAAGCTCAATACTCGCTTGCGCCCAACCGAGGCGCGCGTCTTTAGCGGGTTGGCGTATGACGATGGCGCCGTCCTCCAGCGTCATTTCAACATCGTCGTGCTCGAAGCCGAGCTCGGTGAGAAATGCTTTGGGGATGATGACGCCTGTGGAGTTGCCCATTTTGCGCAAAGTGGTTTTCATAATCGTCTGTTGTCATTGCTGTGTGATTAAAAGAAAGTTGGAACAATGTTATAACATCATTCCCACGCTGTCAAGCACACAATGCGAATTCACCGCTCAAACAATGCGCCCTCACCCAGCATCGGCACGCACCACTTGCTGCACAAAATCCTGCATGGCCTGCGCATCTTTAATCCCCTTTGTGTCCGTCTCAATCCCAGATGAGACATCCAGCCCATAAGGATGAATTTGCTGTATGGCATCGCCGATATTTTCTAATTTTAGGCCGCCGCTCAAAATGATTTTTGAACGCACCGCAGCAGGAATCACAGACCAGTCAAACACATGCCCCGCACCGCCATAACCGAGTGCGTCGGCGTCGAGTAAAACCCCTGCGAGCTGATCGACATAGTGTTCGACTTCTGCCCAGTCCGTTTGCTCATTCACACGCACCGCTTTAATCACAGGGCGGCGCAGGATTTTTTTGACATTCAGTGCAAAATGCCAAGTCTCATCGCCGTGTAACTGTATCGTCGTGATGGGTGCTTGCGTGATGACGCGGGTCATCTGCGGCACCGTCATATTGACAAACAAACCCACTGTGCTGATAAACGCGGGGACGCTTTGAATCAAAGGCGATGCCAGCGCTGGTGAAATATAACGCGGGCTTTGCTCATAAAAAACAAAACCGAGCGCATCCGCACCCGCTTGGACCGCGGCCTGTACGTCTTGTGCTCGGGTGAATCCACAAAATTTAACGCGTGTTCTTTG
>CALMCK010000229.1 GCA_937862845.1 uncultured Burkholderiaceae bacterium
GACTGGCGCGCCGCCCAAAAATTACAAAACGACGAGCCAACCATCGCATGGCTCGAGATTCGACTGGCGCAGGCAGAACGCCAGCGCATGACCGCACGTGACACCCTGATTCGCGACCACCCCACCAGCCTTGAAGCCGAGTGGGCGCGTTCTGCACAATACAATAAATTTTAAATCGCCCAATGAGCACCAACCAACAAGAAGGCAAAACAACATGACCGACCACACACAAACCGACTTAAACCTCGACATCCCCGCAGACAGCGCAGCCGCAGCGCCACTGACCGCTGGTCAATGGCTCATCAACGCACGCCAAGCCAGCGGCATGACGGCCCAAGACGTCGCCTCACGCACCAACCGCGACCTCACACAAATCATGGCGCTCGAGGCCGACGACTTCACACGCATCGATAACGGCGTGCTGCTGCGCGCCATCGTGCGTCACTACGCCAAAATCGTCGGCGCCAATCAAGACGAAGCGGTTCGCCATTTGCCGATGGCATTTCAAAACGCCCAACCCAAAGTCCCCGAAGAGCTCGTGCGCGATCACCCCAGCCGTGGCGCACCACTCAAGTCACCATGGGTTGCGCGCAGCTGGTTGATTCTACTCGCACTGCTGGTGTTTGGTTTGCTCGCCTACTGGGTGTTTGCCTCACGGTTTGCCAACCCATCTGACACCGTGAAAAAAGTCAGCGAACCCAATCAAGTCGTGGTCAATAACCCCGCGCCCATCACAACGCCCACCGCACCAGAAGTCGCGGCCGACGGCACCGTCTCCACTGCTGCGACCATTGACCCAGCCACTGCCACCAACGGCGACGGCTTGGTGCTCAATTTCAAATCAAACAGCTGGGTAGAAATCAAAGACGCCGACAAAAAAGTGCTGCTCAGTGGCGAGCAACCCGCCGGCACATCGCAGACCGTCACAGGCGCACTGCCACTCCAAGTCAAAATCGGCAATGCCAGCGCAGTCGATGCCACCTGGAAAGGCGCCGCACTCGACCTCACACCGAACATCAAAGGCAATGTCGCCCGCCTGAACCTCGAATAAAAGCACAGAAACCACCATGCAACGCCACCACAGCCACGCAGTCACCGTCCGACACGCCGACACATCGGTCCACATCGGCGGCTCACACCCTGTCGTCGTGCAATCGATGACCAACACCGACACCGTCGATGCATTGGGCACCGCGTTGCAGGTGAAAGAACTCGCGCAAGCAGGCTCAGAGCTCGTGCGCATCACGGTCAACTCACCTGAAGCAGCCGCCGCCGTGCCGTACATTCGTGAACAACTCGACACCATGGGCGTGTTCGTGCCGCTCGTCGGCGACTTTCACTACAACGGCCACAAACTGCTCACCGATTACCCAGACTGCGCGCAAGCATTGTCCAAATACCGCATCAATCCTGGCAACGTCGGCAAAGGTGCCAAAAAAGACGCGCAATTCGCACAAATGATTGAAGTCGCCGCCAAATACGACAAGGCCGTGCGCATCGGCGTCAACTGGGGCAGCCTCGACCCTGCCGTGCTCGCGCGCATCATGGACGACAACGCCGCACGTGCCAAACCATGGACATCGCAGCAAGTCATGACCGAAGCGCTGATTACTTCCGCCTTAGAGTCCGCCCAAGCTGCACGCGACATTGGCTTGAGTGAAAACAAAATCGTCATCTCCTGCAAAGTCTCCAACGTACAAGATTTGGTCGCTGTCTACCAACAACTCGCAGAGCGTTGCCACTACGCCCTGCACCTCGGCCTCACTGAAGCGGGCATGGGCAGCAAAGGCATTGTCGCCTCCACCGCCGCACTCGCCGTGTTGCTCCAACAAGGCATCGGCGACACGATTCGCGTCTCGCTCACGCCCGAGCCAAACGGCTCACGCAGCACCGAAGTCATTGTTGCACAAGAGATTTTACAAACCATGGGTTTCAGACAATTCACCCCCATGGTCGTCGCCTGCCCTGGTTGCGGGCGCACCACCAGCACCGTATTCCAAGAACTCGCGTCCGACATCCAAACCTACCTGCGCGAACAAATGCCCGTCTGGAAAACGAAATACACCGGCGTCGAAGCCATGACCGTCGCCGTCATGGGCTGCGTCGTCAACGGCCCCGGCGAATCCAAACACGCCAACATCGGCATCTCACTGCCCGGCACAGGCGAAACGCCAGCCGCACCTGTGTTCGTCGATGGTGAGCGGACGGTGACATTGAAGGGCGACAACATTGCCGTCGAGTTTCAAGCGATTGTGGATGCGTATGTGCAGCGGAAGTACAGCCCCGCGTATCCTGCCATGAGCTAAATAAATAATAAATGGAAAAACCAATCAGAATTAAAAAATGGTCACACAACTTGACGCACACCCTGCAGTGATGCCTAAATGAGACAGCCGACCATGAAAT
>CALMCK010000230.1 GCA_937862845.1 uncultured Burkholderiaceae bacterium
ACACAAACCATGATTCTTTAATGCATAAAAAACCAGCCTTGCGAGGCTGGTTTTTTAATGGCGGATTGCGTGTGTGGTTAGACTTCTAAAACCTGCAGCAGGTTGATTAACTCAACCGCACCTTTGACATTCATTTTTTTAAAAATGCTGGCGCGATGGACTTCGACGGTGCGCACGGCCATGCCCAAATCGTTGGCGATGTCACGGTTGGCTTGGCCGCTGAGGATGCCGTCCATCACGTCTAATTCGCGTGGGCTGAGCAGATTGAGCTTGTCGCGGATGACTTCTGATTGGTTGAAGCTGGACAGGCGCTGTTTGCTTAATTTGAGTGCTTCGAGGACTCGGTCGACCAGCTGATTGTCAGCGAATGGTTTTTCGAGGAAGTCAAATGCGCCATGCTTGACGGCCGTCACGGCGAGGGTGATGTCGCCATGGCCTGAGAGGAAAATCACTGGCCATTGGTGGGCGATTTCTGGCATGCGTTGAAACAGCTCGATGCCAGACATGCCTGCACCCATGCGAATGTCGAGGATGATGCAAGAAGGCAGGTCTTGCGGCAAGGCGGGCAAAGCGGCAATAAAGGCTTCGCCAGAAGCGAAGCTGTCGCATTTGACGTCGCGGGATTCGAGCAGCCAGGACAGAGAGTCGCGTAAAACTTCCTCGTCGTCGATAACGTAAACTTGCATGGTGTTTCCCTTTTTTATTTGGATGTGCGTCGCTCAATCGCTCATAGACTCAAGCCCGCATCATGTCTCTTTTGAACTGATGGCACTTTTATCCAGATTTATTGGCGGTTCAGTGCGTATTCAGAATAATACACCGTTGTAGCGAAATCGTGGAGAGATATGCTTATAAATTATCGTCTGCCGCCGCATTTGCCAATGGCAGTGTGATGTAAAACACGCCGCCCGCATTGTCGGTTTTGGCCCACATGCGCCCGCCGTTTGATTCAATCATGGTGCGGCAGATGTTCAGGCCGATGCCGACGCCATTGGTTTTTGTGGTGTAAAACGCTTGAAATATGGCCTCAACTTTGTCGGCGGGGACGCCGGGGCCGTTGTCCATAATCTCAATCAGAAGGTGCTGCTCAGAGTATTTACTCGCAGTGATGGTGATGGCTTTGTTGGCCACATTCGCATTGGCCATGGCATCGAGGGCATTGCGGATGACGTTGATGAGAATTTGTTGCACCATGTCGCCATCGACAAAAATGTCGGGCAGCGGTACTTGGCTGATGTCATTTTGGATGGTACACTGGTGCTGGCGCAATTCTAACTCCATGAAATCGAGTGCTTGCTCGATTAAATACTGCGCGTTGACTTGTGTGGGGGTGAATTCTTTTTGACGGATGAACTGCATGACGCGGCGGGTGACATGGGCGGCACGCTCGGCTTGGCGGCGGATTTTTTCAGTGATTTCAATGAGTTTTTCGGTGCTGATGGCGTGTGGGTCTTTTTGGATGCGGTTGGATAAACCCGTGGCATAACCTGAGATGGCGGACAAGGGTTGGTTTAATTCATGCGCGATGGAGGAGGCCATTTCGCCCATGTTGAGCAAGTGGTTGACCGACTCGAGGCGCTTTTGTTCGGAGGCATGGAAGGCTTCGAGGCGCTTGCGTTCGGTGATGTCCTCGACAGACGTGATCCAGCCGATGTGTTGTTGG
>CALMCK010000231.1 GCA_937862845.1 uncultured Burkholderiaceae bacterium
GCGTACCACGGCTCGACCGTGGCGGGCGCTTCGCGCGGCGGCATGACCGGCATGCACGAGCAAGGTGATTTGCCGATTCCAGGGATTGTCCACATCGAGCAGCCGTATTTCCGCGAAGTCAGCCGAGACAAACCTGAGCTGGCAAAACTCTCCGAGGATGAGTTTGGTGTTGTCGCGGCGGGTTGGTTGGAGGAAAAAATCCTCGAGGTCGGTGCTGATAAAGTCGCTGCATTCATCGGTGAACCAGTACAGGGCGCGGGCGGCGTGATTGTTCCGCCATCGACTTATTGGCCAGAAATCCAACGCATCTGTGATAAATACGGTGTGTTGCTCATCAGTGACGAAGTGATTTGCGGTTTTGGCCGCCTCGGCACGTGGTTCGGTTGCGAGACCATGGGTACCCAGCCTGATTTCATGACCATGGCCAAAGGCATCACGTCCGGTTATCTACCGCTCGGTGGCGCGATGGTGAGTGACCGTGTGGTTGAGGTGCTGTATCGCGACGGGGATTTTAACCACGGCTACACCTACTCGGGTCACCCTGTGGCCTGTGCGGTGGCCATTGCCAATATTAAGTTGATGCAGTCAACAGGCATCGTCGATACAGTGAACAACGACACCGCACCGTATCTGAAAGAAAAATTCGAAGCGCTCAACGACCATCCTCTGGTGGTGGACGCAAAAACCTGCGGCATGGTCGCAGGCTTGGTGTTGATCAAAGACAAGGCGAACAACACACCTTTTGAGGACGATGACAACGTCGGCATGATTTGCCGTGGTCATTGCTTCTCGGGTGGTTTGGTCATGCGCGCGGTTGGCGATCGCATGATTATTGCGCCACCGCTCACCATCAGCCACGCAGAAATCGATGAGCTGGTTCAAAAAGCCCGTGCAGCGCTGGATGCGACGCTGGCGGATTTGAAAGCAAAAAAAGTTTTGTAATGCCCGTTGTGGGGCGGCTCGGGACAAGTCTCTCGACGCAGCCCTTGATTTGAATGATGTAAAAACACGTATCTTTCCACCCGCTTTGCGCAGTTTTGGTGCAAAATCACTTTTAACGAACGCATGCGCGCACAGAATGCGCAGCCCGTTAGGTGTCAAATGTTTTAGTATTAACCGAGTTTTTAATTTTTACAACTGTTTAGGAGACAACCCATGAACGCAAAAACCTTACGCCATTTCGGCTTATCCATCGCAGCTGGTCTGATTATGGCCGCTTGCGGCGGCAGCGAGCCCGCCAAACCAACGGCAGCGACTGAAACGCCGACCGCAAATGCAAGTTCGCCAGCCGCCAAGCTGACGGGTGAAGTTAATGTGTACAACTGGATTGAATACATTCCTGAAAACATGAAGTCA
>CALMCK010000232.1 GCA_937862845.1 uncultured Burkholderiaceae bacterium
TTTCGACAAGCGCGTTGAGGTCGGCGTGCTCGCGGGGATTGTGCTGCGCGTGATGGTCGCAGGACGCTCACTCGCAGGCGGGACGTATTGCCAAAAATACGCGTCGAGCGAGCCGAACTCTGCAATCAATGCCAGCGCGCATTGTGCGTTGTTAATCGTCGCCTCGATTTTGCCACGGTGGCGGATGATGCCTGTGTCTTGTAGCAGCCGCTCAACGTCGGTTTCGGTGAACCTTGCCACTTTTTGTATGTCAAATTTTTTAAATGCGACACGAAAAGTCTCGCGCCGCTTTAAAATCGTGTACCACGACAGCCCCGACTGAAAGCCTTCAAGACAAATTTTCTCAAACAAACGCGTGTCATCGTGCATCGGCACGCCCCACTCGTGGTCGTGGTAATGCACGTACAATTCGTCCTCGCCGCACCAAAAGCAGCGTTGGTTGATGAGGTTTTCGGTGGATTTTGCCATATTTTTTTAAACTTCTAAATTATCAATCAAGCGCGTCGCGCCGAGTCGGGCGGCGGTGAGTATCACCAGCGGCGTGCCGTTGCTCACTTCATCGCTGCTTGGTTCGAGCAGGTCAGACTGACGGCGAACCGCGATGTAATCGGGCTTCCAGCCGTGCTCGCTCAATGTGTTCATGGCGTTTTGTTCAATTTGTGTCAAGCCCTGCTCGCCTGCCAATACGGCTGCGCGTGCACTTTGCAAGGTTTGGTACAAGCGCGGTGCCTCGGCACGCTCGTCTGCAGACAAGTATTGATTGCGGGAAGACAACGCCAGTCCGTCGGCATCGCGCACGGTTTCTGCGCCGATGATTTCGACAGGCAAGGCGAGCTGGCGGCACATCGAGCGGATGATCATGAGCTGCTGATAGTCTTTTTTGCCAAACACGGCGTAGCGCGGCTGCACACAAGAAAATAATTTGAGCACCACAGTGCACACGCCTTGAAAAAACCCTGGGCGAAATTCGCCTTCGAGAATATCACCGAGCTGCGTCGGTGGCTGCACACGATAGGTCTGTGGCTCGGGGTATAAATCCGTCTCGCTCGGCGCGAAGAGTACGTAGACGTTTTCTTTTTCTAATTTATCGCAATCGGACTCGAAGGTGCGTGGGTATTTTTCAAAATCCTCATTAGGCCCAAACTGCAAACGGTTGACAAACACACTGGCGAGCACAGGGTCGCCGTGCTTCGCGGCGAGGCGCATCAGGCTTAAATGCCCTTCGTGTAAATTGCCCATGGTCGGCACGAAAGCGACGCGGTGTTGGCCGTGCATTTGTGAGCGAAGCTCATCGATGTGGGAGATGACGCGCATGGTGTCCTTTTGTGTTGATTGAAATTATTGATTTTTACATGCACCAAGAAAATAACCAGTTACCTTCGCATCACTGCACGCAGAACAACCATTGCTGTAGGTTTTTAGGTCAAAAGTCGGTTGCACGACAGCGTCACGGATGGCACAGACAGGATTGTAGTCCATCGTGCACATTTGTGGGCGCTGCGCGGGGCATTGTTGAAACCCGCCAACAGGCTGCGCGTCGGCGGCTGGCTCGCTGGTTTGGGCGCAGGCGGACAAAGCAATGGTCAGTGCCAACCAGATATTTTTTAATTGAAACATCAGCGAACTCCTTAACTCAATTAACTCGGCAAAACCCACTGCCCTGATTCAAAAAACCGTCGATAGGTGGCGAGCCATGGCTCGATGTCGTGGCCGTGTTCGCGCAGCCAGTCGCGGTTGAAATAGGTGTTTTCGTACCGATTGCCATCGTCACAAATCAATGTCACGACCGAGCCGCTCTGCCCAGCTGCGCGCATTTCATTCATTAAAGTAAACACACCAAATAGATTCGTCCCCGTTGAGCCACCACAGCGTCGCCCCATGACTTCCTCGAGAAAATGCACGGCGGCGTAGCTCGCAACATTGGGCACGCGTATCATGCGGTCAATCACGCCCGCGATGAACGATGGCTCGACACGCGGTCGGCCAATGCCCTCAACACCAGAGCCGCCCTCGCACACGCAGTCGCGCGAACCGCTGTAGTAGCTGTCATAAAACACCGAATTCTCGGGATCCACCACCGCGATGCGCGTGCTGTGGTGTTGGTAGCGCACATAGCGCCCGAGCGTCGCGCTCGTGCCACCTGTGCCTGCGCCGCAGACTATCCATGCGGGTTCGGGCGATGGCTCGAGACGCATTTGTGCGAAAATCGTCTCGGCAATGTTGTTGTTGCCACGCCAATCGGTCGCGCGCTCGGCGTAGGTGAATTGATCAATGTAATGCCCATTCAACTCATGCGCGAGGCGCTGCGCCTCGTCATAAATCATCGCGCCATTGTCCACCAGATGGCATTGGCCACCATAGAACTCAATCGCTTTGATTTTTTCAATCGACGTGCCGCGCGGCATGACCGCGACAAAACGCAAACCGAGCAAACGCGCAAAATACGCCTCCGACACCGCCGTGCTGCCACTCGATGCTTCAATCACCGTCGTGTCCTGCTTGATTGAGCCGTTGCACAGACTGTATAAAAACAACGAGCGCGCCAAACGGTGCTTTAAGCTGCCCGTCGGATGGGTGGACTCATCCTTGAAATATACCTGAATATCAGATGAGCACGGCATGAGCAAAGGGATTAAATGCGTGTCTGATGAGCGGTTAAAATCGGCTTCGATTTTGCGGATGGCTTGGGAAGTCCATGGGTTCATAAAAATTTTTAACCTATTAAAAAATTAGAGTTGCTCGTGCTGGCAAAATAGTACACCAACGCCAACGCGGCAAACTGCACTGCGACCAAAGCCAAAAAAGCGGTGGCGCGGGCACGGCTGTAGCGCCCCAAAAGCAACAACAACTCAACCGCAAATAACACCGCAACGACAGGCAATGCCCACAAAAACACAAAAACACCACCCGCCCCTGTTAAATTTGACCAGCCTGCGATGAACACCAATGCTTGCAACACCGCAGCGACGGCGATGAACAGCATTTCAGCTGTGAATGAGTGGCGCGTTAAACGATACGCCGCCCAAACAATCGGCACAAAAACCAAGACAAACAATAAAAATTTCATGTCATAAACCCCTTAAGCCATTTAAGCCCCCGTAAACCCATGCTCGGGCTGCGGAAAATCGCCCGACTTCACAGCTGAGACATACGCGTCGATCGCACCTGCGATACTGGTTTGCCCTGCCATGAAGTTTTTCACGAATTTGGCTTTTTTACCGGGGAACACATCAATCATGTCGTACAACACCAGCACTTGACCGTCGGTGTCTTTGCCCGCGCCGATGCCGATGGTGACCATGTGGACGTTTTCTGTGACCATTTTACCGACGTGCATCGGCACGGCTTCGAGCACGAGCATGGATGCACCTGCTTGCTCTAAAATCTGGGCTTCCGCGAGGAGTTTTTGCGCGGCTTCTTCGGTTTTGGCTTGAACTTTAAAGCCGCCGAGTTGATACACCGACTGTGGTGTGAGCCCCAAATGAGCGCACACGGGAATGCCATTTTGCACCAACACTTTCACCGCATCGGCAAGCCACGCACCGCCTTCGAGTTTGACCATGTGCGCGCCAGCTTGCATGAGTTTGACTGCATTGTGCAGCGCATCGGCCACGGTGCCATAGCTGCCGAAAGGCATGTCCGCCACCACCCACGAACGCGAGGTCGGGCGCGTGTACAGCCCGCGCAACACGGCCTTGGTGTGGTACACCATGTCGTCCATCGCGACGGGCAGCGTCGTGCGCTGTCCCTGAATCACATTGCCCAACGAATCGCCGACGAGCAAACAATCGACGTGGTGGGTATCGAGCAAGGCCGAAAAAGATGCGTCATAGCAGGTCAGCATGGCGATTTTTTCGCCTGATTTC
>CALMCK010000233.1 GCA_937862845.1 uncultured Burkholderiaceae bacterium
CGGATAAGCTGCGGTCTTTGGTCTTTATTGTCCATCCGTCCGGCATGGCACGCATGTCGCGTTTGCCCGCATTGATCATCGGCTCGATGGTGAATATCATGCCTGCTTTAAGCACCATGCCTTGGCCTTTGATGCCGTAATGTAAGACTTGCGGGTCTTCGTGGAAATTTTTGCCAATGCCGTGACCACAGTATTCACGCACGACACTGTAAGAATGACTGTGCGCGTGGGCCGCGATGGCCGCACCGATGTCACCCAGCGTCGCGCCTTCTTTGACTTGCTCAATGCCTTTCCACATGCACTCAAAAGTCACTGCGCATAAGCGTTTTGCCGCAATCGAACCCTCGCCGACAATATACATGCGTGAATTGTCGCCAAAATAACCCGCAGGCGTGATGACGGTGATGTCGATGTTGACGATGTCACCAGTTTTGAGGATTTTGTCAAAAGAAGGCACGCCGTGGCAAATCACATCATTGAGCGAAATGCACGACGACGCAGGATAGGGCGGATAACCCGGTGGCTGGTAGCCAAGTGTCGCGGGCACGGTTTTTTGGACATCTACCATATAGTCATGGCACAACTTGTCCAGCTCACCTGTCGAAATCCCCGCCTTAACGAACGGTGTCAGATAATCCAAAGCCTCAGAAGCAAGGCGGCAGGCGATGCGCATGTGTGCGATGTCGGTTTCGTTTTTGATGTGGACAGTCATTTTTAGGTCTTTATTGGGTGAAAATGGTTAAAATCAGTTAAAACAGCAGTTAAGAATTTACTTTTGCCGAAAGTTTCTCTATAATTATAGACTGTCTTGGATATGGTTGCATTTAATAATTACCAATCGTTTATTGGGTTTGTTGAACTGCATCACCAAGTATCCGTGCCAAGGCATTTATTAAATCGCACGGCAAGTCGCACAAGGGTGCGCTAAACATCGCTTATGAACATCAAAGCATCGAATATCGAAACGAAGTTTGCGTCACACGCGTTTGCTGTTAGACCCAACCCTGAATAATTTTAGAAAGTTTACCATGTTAGTAACTATGCGAGAAATGCTCGAAGCGGGCTGCCATTTCGGCCACCAAACCCGTTTTTGGAACCCAAAAATGGCACCGTTCATCTACGGTCACCGCAACAAAATCCACATCATCAACCTCGAAAAAACTGTTGTGATGTACAACGAAGCGGCTCAAGTTGTGAAAAAAATCGCGCAACGTCG
Organism: uncultured Burkholderiaceae bacterium; assembly: GCA_937862845.1. Taxonomy (GTDB): domain Bacteria; phylum Pseudomonadota; class Gammaproteobacteria; order Burkholderiales; family Burkholderiaceae; genus Hydromonas. Next base: position 1,217 of record CALMCK010000233.1, read on the forward strand.
CGGCACAGTATTGTTCGTCGGCACCAAACGCGCCTCTCGCGAAATCATCGCTGAAGAAGCCACACGTGCAGGCATGCCTTACGTCAACCAACGCTGGTTGGGCGGTACTTTGACCAATTTCAAAACCGTGATTACTTCAATCAAGCGTTTGAAAACCATGGAAGCGGCGATTGAATCTGGCGAAGCTGAAAAAATGAGCAAAAAAGAAGGCCTCTTGTTCAAACGCGAACTCGAAAAATTGCAAAAATCCATCGGCGGCATTAAAGACATGAACGGCGTTCCTGACGCGATTTTCGTTGTCGACATCGGCTACCACAAAGGTGCCTTGCTCGAAGCGAAAAACCTTGGCATTCCACTCATCTCTGTTGTGGACACAAACCACAACCCAGAAGGCGTTGACTACATCATTCCTGGTAACGATGACTCAGCACGCGCTGTTCGCCTGTACGCACGCGGCATGGCCGATGCAGTCCTCGAAGGCCGCGCCAGCGCGGTTCAAGAAGTGGTTGCTGCCGTAAATGAAGCAAAAGAATCTGACGGAGACTTCGTAGAAGTTGCTGAAGAATCAAAAGAAGCTTAATTCGTTTAACATTTATTTAAACGATACAAACGAAAAGGGGCGTTGCAAAATGCCCCTTTTTAAAAATTAAAGATAGGAACAGATATGACCACAATTACCGCTGCAATGGTATCTGAGATGCGCGCCAAAACTGACGCGCCCATGATGGAATGCAAACGTGCCTTGACCGAAGCCGCAGGCGACATGGCCAAAGCCGAAGAAATCTTACGTGTGAAACTGGGCAGCAAAGCAGGCAAAGCCGCCTCACGCATCGCCGCTGAAGGCGTTGTCGTTATTTATGTGAACGGTACTCAGGGTGCGATGGTTGAAGTCAACTCTGAAACCGACTTCGTGGCGAAAAACGATGACTTCCTCGCGCTCGCCAACGGCGCCGCGACACTGGTCGCCACCCAAAACCCAGCCGACGTTGCCGCATTGGGCGCGCTGGATTTGAATGGTAAATCAGTTGAACAAACCCGTGCTGACCTCATCGGTAAAATCGGTGAAAACATGAGCATCCGCCGTTTCAAACGCTTCGCGTCTGACAACAGCCTCGCTTTCTACCTGCACGGCGCGAAAATCGGCGTGGTTGTCGAGTACAAAGGCGACGAAACTGCCGCTAAAGACGTGGCGATGCACATCGCTGCGATGAAACCTGTTGCATTGTCATCTGCTGACGTGCCTGCAGAACTCATTCAAACAGAACGCAATGTCGCCACAGCCAAAGCGGTTGAGTCAGGCAAACCTGCCGATATCGCTGAAAAAATGGTTGAAGGCTCTGTGCAAAAATTCCTCAAAGAAGTGTCTTTGTTGAACCAATCGTTTGTGAAAAACGACAAACAAACCGTTG
>CALMCK010000234.1 GCA_937862845.1 uncultured Burkholderiaceae bacterium
TTGTTCGAGCGTGCGCACGAATGGAATCATGACCTCGACATTGGTCAGGCCCATTTCGTCGCGGACACGCTTAATCGCTTCGCATTCCATGGCGAATGCTTCGGCGAAGTCGTCGGAGATGTAGCGTGAGGCGCCACGGAAGCCGAGCATTGGGTTTTCTTCGTCTGGCTCGTAACGCGAACCACCGATGAGTTTTTTATATTCGTTCGATTTAAAGTCGGACAAACGCACAATGACGGGTTTGGGGTAAAACGCGGCGCCAATGGTGGCGACGCCTTCGACGACTTTATCGACATAAAACGAGCGGGGGTTGGCGTGGCCGCGTGCGACCGATTCGACGGCTTTTTTCAAGTCTGCGTCGATGTTTGGGTATTCCAAAATCGCTTTGGGGTGCACGCCGATGTTGTTGTTGATCACGAATTCGAGGCGGGCCAGACCGACGCCTTTGTTCGGGATTTGGCAGAAATTAAATGCGAGTTGCGGATTGCCGACATTCATCATGATTTTGGTGTCGATTTCGGGCAGTTCGCCGCGCTCGACTTCGGAGACTTCCATGTCGAGAATGCCGTCGTAGATTTTGCCTTCGTCGCCTTCGGAGCACGACACAGTGACGAGCATGCCGTCTTTCAATACATCGGTGGCGTTGGCGCAGCCGACCACGGCAGGTACGCCGAGCTCACGCGCGATGATGGCGGCGTGGCAGGTGCGACCACCTCGGTTGGTGACAATCGCGGCGGCGCGTTTCATGACGGGCTCCCAGTTCGGGTCGGTCATGTCGGCGACGAGGATGTCACCGGGTTGCACACGTTCCATCTCGGATGGATCCATGATGACGCGCACGGCGCCTGTGCCGATTTTTTGGCCAATCGCGCGACCTGTGGTGAGCACAGAGGCGTTGCCTTTGAGCACGTAGCTCAACTCGGCTTTGTCGCCTTGCTGGCTTTTCACGGTTTCTGGGCGTGCTTGCAGGATATAAATTTTGCCGTCGTTGCCGTCTTTGCCCCACTCGATGTCCATCGGGCGGCCGTAGTGTTGCTCGATAATCACGGCGTATTTCGCGAGCTGATTGACGTCTTCATCGGTGATGGAGTAGCGATTGCGTAACTCAAGCGGCACATCGACGGTTTTGACGCGGCCTTCTTCACCCGCTTGGGTGAACTGCATTTGAATCAGCTTTGAACCAATCGAGCGGCGGATAATCGCGGCTTTGCCTTGCGCCAATGTGGGCTTAAATACATAAAACTCATCAGGATTGACTGCACCTTGCACGACGGTTTCGCCCAGGCCGTAGCTCGACGTGATGAACACCACTTGGTCAAAACCCGACTCTGTGTCGAGTGTGAACATCACGCCCGACGCGCCGACATCCGAGCGCACCATGCGCTGAATGCCTGCGGACAATGCGACTTCAGCGTGTGTAAAGCCTTTGTGGACGCGGTACGCAATCGCGCGATCGTTGTACAACGAGGCGAACACGTGTTTGATTTTATCGAGTACGTCGTCAATGCCCGCGACGTTGAGATACGACTCTTGTTGACCCGCAAACGACGCATCGGGCAAATCCTCTGCCGTCGCTGAGGAGCGCACGGCATACGACGCCGCCGCATTGTCGTCTTTGCTCAAATCCGCATACGCCGTGCGCACATCGGCTTCTAGTGCAGGCTGAAATGGTGCAGCCACCACCCATTTGCGAATGTCCGCACCCGCTGCGGCGAGTGCACGCACGTCTTCAATGTCCAAGCCTTCGAGGCGCTCTGCGATTTTCGCGGTCAAGTCATTGTGTGTGAGAAAGTCACGAAAAGCCTGCGCGGTCGTCGCGAAACCTGTCGGCACGCGCACGCCTGCACCTGCGAGCTGAGAAATCATCTCGCCCAGCGATGAGTTTTTACCGCCGACCGAATCGACGTCTTCTTTACGAAGTTGCTCAAATGGCAATACATTGTGGTTCATAAAATACTCCAAAGTTAAAAAGTTAGTTCA
>CALMCK010000235.1 GCA_937862845.1 uncultured Burkholderiaceae bacterium
ATCCAACCCGCAAATAAATACATCATGAAACCATAAAACAAAATCCAAAAAAGTTCAGTGCCCGTCAAGTTAAAGCCCACAGTGTCGGCCAAAAGCTCGCGTAATGGCGTGAAATATGCCACTAAAGTGTAACCCGACCATAAAGCAAATAAGCCCCACGCAAGATGTTTAGTGATTTTTTTCACTGCTTTACTCGCAGACATCGGTGCTTTTTCGAGACGAATCTGCGCATTGCGATCGCCTTCAATTTTCCGCTCTATCCACATGAAAATTTCTGTGTAAACGGTTTGCGGGCAGGTGTAACCACACCAAAGCCGACCCGCGATCGCTGTAAATAAAAACAAGCCCAATGCACTGATAATCAACAACCCTGTCATATAGACGATGTCGGAAGGTTGCAACACCAAACCAAACATATAATAACGCTGTGTGGCCAAGTCATACAACACCGCTTGACGACCATTCCACTGCAACCATGGTGTCACATAAAAAACAATTTGCGTAAGCCAAACAAAAAACCAACGGTAATTGTTGAAATACCCTTTGACCGTGCGCATGAAAATTTTTTTACGAGCTGCAAACAATGATTGCTCTGTTGATGTACTCGCTGCAGCGGGTGCTTTTTTTTCGACTTTCGCATAAATGACTTCATCGGTTTTCATTTCTATCCTTCTTTTACTCTCAACATAAAAAAAAGCGTTCTGTGCTGAACGCTTTTTTTAAATTTTTATTTTTTTGCGTCTTCCGCTGGTTTGGCCTCTGCCGCGGCTTTTTCTGCATCAAGCTTGGCTTGTGCAACAACTCTGTCTGGCACTGAATTGGCACTGCACTCTGGCTTGCCCGCCGCTTTCGCGTCTGCTTTGTTTTTTGACCAAAGCTCTTGATCGGCTTTAAATGGTTGAACCAAATAATCAGGTGCAGTCGTCGGATTCATCACTTTGCCATCGTCGCCACGATTTTTTTGCCATACGTATGCGGCCAACACATGCACGCGGGCATCGCCTAAATAACATTCCCATGATGGCATGACGTTGTTGCGGCCTTTGGTGATGGTTTCAGTGATTGTTTTAATATCACCACCATACAGCCAAGTTCTATCCGTGAGATTTGGGGCGCCGACAGCATGCTGAGCACCCGTCGGGTCACTCAAGGCGCCTTTGCCATCGATCATGTGGCATGAGGCACACAGCGTGAATTTTTCTTTACCGCGCGCCGCAGCCACGACGTCGTGCGATGGGCTTGACAATGAAACCACATAGTTGGCGACGTCATTTATCGCAGCGGGCGACTTCAGCGCGGCAGCTTGCGAGTCCATCACGCCATTGCGGCCACCCAAAATCGTTGTTTCAATCGCGTCAGGCCAACCGCCGTAAAGCCAATCGTTGTCGGTTAAATTCGGGAACCCCTTTGCACCTGTCGCGGCGGAACCGTGACACTGTGCGCAATTATTGAGAAACAAGCGCTCACCAATCGCCATGGCGCCCTTGTCTTCAGCCAATTGAGGAATTGGTGTTTTGAGGTAAGCATCATAAATCGGTGCAAGCTTCGCCTCCTCGGTGGCGACATTATTGTCATATTGACCAACTGAAGTCCAACCCTGCGGGTAATCGCTGGCCACCAAGTCCATACGACCTTTAAACGAGCCCAGACCTGGGTACAAAAAGAAGAAAACCACCGCGCTAATGGTGCATAGCGCGTACATCCAGACCCACCAGCGTGGCATCGGATTGTTGTATTCTTGCAAATCGCCATCCCAAATATGCGGCTGAAGATCGGTTTCTCCAGGCTTGTTGGTTTTCGCCATCATTTGACTGACGAGGAGGGCGATACAAAAAATCACGCCGCCAAGGGCGATGACAATAATCCAATACGACCAGAATGAACTTTGAAAATCACTCATTTTATTTCCTTGTTGGTAAACCGCAATCGCTGCTATTTATTGTTTGCATCAAACGTGTGTTGTTGTGTTGCCTGCTGTGGGCGTAGGCGTCGTGTCATCATCATCCAAAAGCGCTTGGGCGCGTTTTTGATAGGTCGCGGTGTTGTCTTTTTTGAGAAACCACACAATCCATGCGATAAAGCACAAAAAAGTCATCACGGTCACAACGATGCGGATGATGTCCAGCACTTGTTCCATATTGCCCATAACGATGCTCCTTATTTTTTCAGCGCCAAGCCCAAACCTTGCAGGTAGGCAACGACAGCATCCATTTCGGTTTTGCCTTCGACCACTTTAGGTGCATTGGCAATTTCTTCATCAGAATACTTATGCAAACCGACTTTATTGAGCGCCCGCATGTTGGCCTGCATGGTTTCACCATCGACTTTGGCGTCTTTAAGGTAAGCAAATGCCGGCATGTTTGACTGCGGCACCACTGAGCGCGGGTCCATCAGATGTTGGTAATGCCAGTCATCTGAGTTACGCCCACCTTCTCGAGCCAAATCTGGCCCCGTGCGTTTCGAACCCCATTGGAATGGGTGATCGTAAACAGACTCGCCCGCAACCGAGTAATGCCCATAACGAATGGTTTCAGCGCGGAATGGGCGTATCATCTGTGAGTGGCAATTGTAGCAACCCTCGCGGACATACACATCGCGTCCCGCGAGCTGCAGTGCATTGTATGGTTTCACACCCTCAATTGGTTTGGTGGTGGAGTCTTGGAAAAATAACGGTACGATTTCAGCCAGCCCGCCAAACGAAACTGTCACCAAAGTCATGATAATCAGCCAGCCAACTTTTCGTTCTATTTTTTCTTGTGATATAAAACTCATTTTATGATTCTCCAAACGGGTATTAGTGGGGCACGTGGGTCACTTCAGGAATGCGTGCATCAACGGGCTCACCCGCCTTGGCGGTGCGCCAGACGTTATACCCCATTAATATCATGCCCGAAAGATACATCAAACCGCCCAGTACACGGAGCATGCGCAGGGGACGAACCGCTTCAACCACTTCAACAAAAGCGTATTTGAGTGTGCCGTCAGGATGAATGTCGCGCCACATCACGCCCTCAGTCACACCAGAAACCCACATGGAAGTGATGTAAAGCACCACACCTATTGTCGCCACCCAAAAATGCAGTTCAATCAAACGCGTGCTGTACATGGTTTCGCGGTTGAAGACACGGGGAATCAAATAGTACAAAGAACCAATTGAAATGAAACCAACCCAGCCCAACGCGCCACTGTGCACGTGGCCCACAGTCCAATCGGTGTAATGGGACAGTGCATTGACGGATTTAATCGCCATCATTGGGCCTTCGAATGTCGACATGCCATAAAATGACAAGGACACAATCAGAAACTTAAGAATCGGATCTGTGCGCAGTTTGTCCCAAGCGCCCGACATAGTCATCACGCCATTAATCATCCCACCCCAGCTGGGTGCGAGCAAAATAATCGAGAACGCCATGCCCAAACCTTGGGTCCAGTCAGGCAACGCTGTGTAGTGCAAGTGATGCGGACCCGCCCACATGTAAGTGAAAATCAGCGCCCAAAAGTGAACCACCGACAAACGGTAAGAGTAAATCGGACGGTTTGCTTGCTTTGGCACATAGTAATACATCATGCCCAAAAAGCCCGCCGTGAGGAAAAAGCCCACCGCATTGTGCCCATACCACCACTGCACCATGGCATCCTGAGCGCCCGAGTATGCAGAATATGATTTAAAACTAAACAAGTCCACAGGTATCGCCGCACTGTTGACAATGTGCAACAACGCCACCGCCAAAATAAATCCACCAAAAAACCAGTTGGCCACATATACATGCGAGACCTTGCGCTTGGCCAAGGTGCCAAAAAACACCACCGCATAAGCCACCCACGTCACAGCCAATAAAATATCAATCGGCCACTCTAACTCTGCATATTCTTTGCCCTGCGTGTAGCCCATCGGCAATGTCACCGCCGCCGCGAGAATCACCAGCTGATAACCAATAAACACCAGCTCGGCCAGTTTGTATTTTTCACCGAACAAGCGCACATGTGAAGTTCGCTGAACCACGTGGAAAGAAGTCGCTATCAGCGCACATCCACCGAATGCAAAAATCACGGCATTGGTGTGTAAAGGTCGCAAGCGTCCGAAGTGAAATGAGCCGAAATTGAGTTCAGGCCAAACCATCTGTGCAGCAATCAGAACCCCCATCGTCATGCCGAAAATACCCCAAACCACAGCCATAATGGCAAACCAGCGCACCACGCGGTAATTATAGGTAGCAATCTGTGCGGACATAAAAACTCCTGTTCAAAAAGCGAGCAAGCGCGGCTTTTTTGAGTGTAATAATTAAATAAATTGGCTTCAAAGCACAGTCATACGACAGACGTGCCAACCTCACATATTGTAACTGTTTTCAGCCGTAAAACCCAGCCTTTTAACATGGTTTTTGTATATTTAATGTAGAAGCACGCCCACAACAGCGTCAACCAAATAAAAAACCGTGGCTTTAACACCACGGTTTTTTATTTGGTTGACGCTCTACGCCGAAAAAGATGACCCGCAACCGCACGTCGTGGCGGCATTCGGATTTTTAATCACGAATTGCGCACCTTCAAGGTCGTCTTTATAGTCGATTTCAGCACCGACGAGGTATTGATAACTCATCGAATCAACCAATAGGGTCACACCGTTTTTTTCAATCGGTGTGTCGTCTTCATTGATGATTTCATCAAACGTGAAGCCATACTGAAAGCCAGAGCAGCCGCCGCCTTGTACGAAAACGCGCAGCTTCAAGTCTGGATTGCCTTCTTCGGCTATCAGGTCTTTAACCTTGTCGGCCGCACTGTCGGTGAAAATGAAGGGGCTGGTCATGACGGGTTCTACTGCTGTATTCATGGTGTTTCTCCTATTGAAACGTGTGTTATGAATTAAATCTGATGGTGCATTATAGCGTAAAAATCACGGCATGACAGGCACTGCGTCCAAGCCCGCGGTCTCGATGAAATCAAACATGACGTTCATGTTTTGCACCGCTTGACCTGCAGCGCCTTTGACTAAATTATCATGCACGACCAGCACAATCACCGTGTTGCCATTGCGGTGCAGCGCGATGCGCAGCATGTTGGATGCACGCGTGGAGCGGGTTTCCGGGTGGCTGCCGAAGGGCATGACATCGACGAAAGCTTCACCAGCATAAGCATCTTCAAATATTTTTTGCAATTCATCATTGCTGAGCGATTGCGCGGCAGGCAACAAGTTCGCATATAAGGTCGAGTGCATGCCGCGTATCATCGGAATGAGGTGCGGCGTGAATATTAAATTAACGGGTTGTTCGGTCATTTTGCTCAACTGCTCAAGCGTTTCTGGCGTGTGCCGATGACCCTGTACACCATAGGCTTTAATTGAATCTCCCGACTCGCTGAACAATGTCGCCACTTCAGCCTTGCGCCCAGCGCCAGACACACCAGATTTGCAATCGGCAATCAATGCGCTGGCATCGACCAGATTATTTTTAAGCAAGGGGTAAAACCCAAGCTGCATGGTGGTTGGGTAGCAACCTGGGTTGCCGATGAGTCTCGCCTGCCGAATGGCATCTCGATTGAGTTCGGTCAAACCATACACCGATTTTTTTAGCGCATCGCTGGCACTGTGCGGCAGTTTATACCACTGCTCAAACACCGCGACATCCTGCAATCTAAAATCCGCTCCCAGATCGATCACTTTAACGCCTTTAGCCATTAATTCTGGGGCTTGAGCCATCGCAACCCCGTGCGGTGTGGCGAAAAATACAACATCACACTCGTTCAAAATGCCGCTGGCGGGATTAGAAAACAACAAGTCAACCACACCGCGCAAGCTGGGGAACATCTGCGCCACAGGCACGCCCATCTCGGTGCGCGAGGTGATGGCGTGCAGTTTTACATTGGGATGACGCGCAAGTATGCGCAAAAGCTCGACACCCGTGTAGCCTGTGCCGCCAACAATACCAATTTTAATTTTGCTCGTTTTACTCATAATACCCTCTTTGATTGAAGCTCAATTCTACCCAATTTTACCGCAACGCGGCCAAACATCTGCGCAGCATTTACGAACGCCGTGACTTTCGTATCCAAATCGTGAGCGGCGCGCAACAAAAAAGACCGCACGAGGCGATCTTTTTTGAAGTCCAAACGAAAATCGGGAGATTAACGTTTTGAGAACTGTTTGCGACGACGCGCTTTGCGGAAACCGACTTTTTTACGTTCGACTTCACGAGCATCACGAGTCACCAAACCTGCTTGTGACAGGGTTGGCTTGAGTTCTGCGCTAAAGTCAATCAAAGCACGGGTGATGCCGTGGCGGACTGCGCCCGCTTGGCCAGATTCACCGCCGCCATGGACATTCACCATGATGTCGAATTTTTCAGTGGTTTGAGTCAGTTCGAGTGGTTGGCGAACAACCATCAAACCTGTTTCACGTGCAAAATATTCGTTGGCTGGCTTGCCGTTGACAACAATTTTACCAGAGCCTGCTTTTAAGAATACACGGGCGACCGCAGATTTACGACGACCTGTACCGTAGTTGTAATTACCGTTCATCATCTGTCCTTAAAATTCTAAAACTGCGGGTTGCTGCGCAGAATGCGGGTGCTCGGCACCAGCATAGATTTTCAATTTTTTAATCATTGCGTAGCCCAAAGGGCCTTTTGGCAACATGCCTTTAACGGCTTTTTCCAACGCACGACCCGGAAAACGCTCTTGCATTTTACGGAAATTGGTTTCGTAGATACCACCTGGGTAGCCAGAGTGGCGATAGTATTTTTTGTCTTCAAATTTCGCGCCTGTAACGCGAAGTTTGTCGGCGTTCACGACGACGATAAAATCGCCCGTGTCCACGTGTGGCGTAAACTCAGGTTTATGCTTACCACGCAAACGACGTGCAACTTCACTGGC
>CALMCK010000236.1 GCA_937862845.1 uncultured Burkholderiaceae bacterium
CCTTGTCAAATACGCTTCAATGAGGCAATGGTGCGGCTCTTGTGCATTGAAGGCGTACAAATTAATTACATGTTTTTTAATGATGATGCGTCGAGAAATGATGCGAGAAACACCCGCATAGCCAAACGCAAAGAAGCATTATAGAATAGAATATGCTGCGCGTCCAAAATCATCGTGTTTATCGTGGTATTTTAGCGAGCGCCTCAAAGAATAAAGACAGTATTTGTAAAAGGAGTCGGAAATGTATAAAGTCGTTTTGTTTCGCCACGGCGAGAGCCAATGGAATCTGGAAAATCGCTTCACGGGTTGGACCGATGTCGATTTAACCGAAAACGGTCGCGCCGAAGCCACGCGCGCAGGCCAGCTGCTCAAAGCAGCGGGCTTTCAGTTTGATGTCGCGTTCACATCCGTATTGACCCGCGCCATTCGCACGTTGTGGGGTGTTTTGGACGAAATGGATCAAATGTACGTGCCCGTGCACACCGATTGGCATCTGAATGAGCGCCACTATGGCGCATTGCAAGGCTTGAACAAATCTGAAACCGCGGCCAAATATGGCGATGAGCAAGTACACATCTGGCGCCGCGCATACTCGATTGCACCAAACCCGCTTGATCCATCGGACGAGCGCTGCGCGAGCAATGACCCACGCTATGCACGCATCGACAAGCATTTATTGCCACTCACCGAGTGTTTAGAGGACACCGTCGCGCGGGTCGTTCCTTACTGGGTGGAAAACATCGTGCCCTTCATCGAAGCAGGTCAAAATGTCGTCATCGCCGCCCACGGCAACAGCCTGCGCGCATTGGTCAAGCATCTGGACGGCATCAGTGATGACGACATCGTCAACTTGAACATCCCGACCGCACAGCCTTTGGTCTACGAATTGGACAAACACATGAAACCGATTCGCAGTTACTATTTGGGCGATGCCGACGCGATTGCGGCGGCACAGGCTGCCGTGGCGAATCAGGGCAAAGCAAAATAAATATTGTCCGTCGCGATGCGGTTAAACCACCGCATCGTGTTTATATTTTTGGAAGTTGTTCCATGTCATTATCAGAAATGGTCTCAGAAATGAAAAAAGCAGGTTTGGTCATCAGCGGCGCAGTGGCGGGTGTGATGTTGAGTTTTGGCTTGAGCGCGTTTGCTGACGATGCTGCAAAGCAAGCATTGCCGATCGCCGAGTTAAATAAACTCTCTCAAACATTCGACGTCATCAAAAACAACTATGTCGATCCCGTCAAAGACGACAAACTGCTCGAAGACGCCATCACAGGCATGGTCAAAGAGCTCGATCCGCACTCCGAGTACTACAACGAAAAAGACTTGGGTCAATTCAAAGAAGACATCTCTGGCAAATTCTCTGGCATTGGCGCCGAGGTTCAAGCGGGCAAAGGCGCGATTCTTGTCGTCGCCCCGATTGAAGACACGCCCGCTTACAAAGCAGGCATTCTGGCGGGGGACTCGATTGTAAAAATCGACGACGCGCCCGTCGCCAATCTGAGCGGACTGTCTGCGGGCATCTCTAAACTGCGCGGCAAAGAAGGCACGCCCGTCAAGCTGACCATCGTTCGTCAAGGCGAAAGCAAACCGCTGGTGTTCAACATCATCCGCGCCGTGATTCAATCACAAAGCGTCAAAGCAAAAATGATTGAGCCGGGTTATGCATGGATCCGCATCACCAGTTTCCAAGACCCGACGCTCAAAGAATTCGTCGAGCAAGCACAAAAAATGTACGCACAAGGTGATGTCAAAGGCATCGTGCTTGATTTGCGCAACAACCCAGGCGGCTCATTGCCCGTCTCGATTGGCGTGGCGTCAGCGTTTTTACCACAAAATGTGACGGTGGTCTCCGCCAAAGGCCGCATCGACAGCGCCAACCGTGTGTACAAAAACGAGCCGAGTTCCTACGCCACACAGGGCTTTCAAAGCGACGCGCTCAAAGGCCTGCCTGCCGGCATGAAAAACGTCCCCGTTGTCGTGTTGATAAACGGCGCCTCCGCCTCCGCCTCTGAAGTCGTGTCGGGTGCATTGCAAGACAACAAACGCGCCACGATTATGGGCATTCAAAGTTTCGGCAAAGGTTCTGTGCAAACATTATTCCCACTCGACAGTCAAGGCAAAACCGCCGTGAAAATCACCATCGCCCGTTACTACACACCGAGCGGCAAGTCGATTCAAGCGCGCGGCGTGATTCCCGACGTGGCTGTTGATGAAAACGCCGACGGTCGCAACCCGCTTTACACCCGTGAAGCCGACATCCAAAACCACCTGTCCAATGACAGCGGTGTCGCAGAAGAAAAGCCTCAAGACATTTGGGACAAATGGATTAAGCAAGAAGACGATCCCGATGCGGCCGCTAAAAAAGACGCCAAGCCGAAAAAATTCGGTGACGATGATGACTTCATGTTGCAACAAGCCATCAAACAGCTCAAAGGCTTGCCCGTGCAAAAGGCCAAAGACACAACGGCCAAGTAAGCCCCTTCATCGCAAAACCCATGACCCTTGTCGTGGGTTTTGTCTTACTTGAGCTTCAAATCTAAAACAATGTTAACTCTCAAAGAACACACCATGAACCTGTTGCCAGAATCTGTCGAAAACCAGCTCAAAAACAACCCGATTAAACTCAACCTTGGCCTGTGGTTACAACCACATGGCGGGGTATGTCAATGTGGATAAATTCGACACCAGCCAGCCCGACTGGACCATGGACATGGAGCAGTCACCATGGGCTTTGCCTGATGACTGCGTGAGCGAAGTCGTGATGACGCACGTGCTTGAGCACATTGGTCGCGAAGCCGAGGTGTACATGGCGGTGCTGCAACAGCTTTATCGCGTCTGTGTCGACGGCGCGCTGATTCAGATTGTCGTGCCGCATCCGCGTCACGATAATTTTGTCGCTGACCCCACCCATGTGCGCCCTGTGACACCATTGGGCCTGTCACTTCTCGACCGCGAAAAATGCGAGTATTGGACACAAAATGGCTTTGCCAACACGCCGCTCGCTTTGTATTACAACATCGATTTTGTCACCGAAAACACGGTATTTGATTTCGAAGCCCGCTGGATGGATCAATTTCATCGCGGCGAGTTGACTGAGGCACAATTGTTTGAAGCCGAACAAAACCACAACAACGTCGTCAGCCAATACCGATTCACCCTGCGTGTGCGCAAAGCCAAATAACCCATGGACCATTTACAACACTTATTCAACACCGCTTTCGCTGCTTTCGACCAAGGCGAATTCACCCAGACCATCGCTGCCTGCGAAGCCGTGCTCAACATCAACCCCGCTCACCCAGAAGCCTTTCACCTGCTCTCGCACGCACACAAAGCACTGGGCAATGCTGACCTGGCCAGCGCTTTACTCTACCGTGCCATCGCCCTGCAACCGGACCACCCGCAGTACCACTACAACGCAGCAGTCAACGCCACAGAGTCGGGCAATGAGCAACGCGCCATGACCCATTACGCACAAGCGCTGCGCGTGCAGCCGGACCTGCCCGATGCACTCTGGAACTACGGTGAGTGTCTGCGCATGAATGAGCAGTTCGACCTCGCGCTGGCTTGCTTCGAGCGACTGGTCGCACTCGGACGCTCCCAGTATCAAGGCTTGTGGCACCGCATGGCGGTGTGCTATGCCTCACTCAATCGCCACGATGAAGCGCAGGTTATGTTTCTGCGCGCCATCGACGCGGGTGACACGCTGACGCGCTGGGAGTATGCGCTGCATCAGTTGTCGTTAGAAAACTTTGAAAATGGCTTCCAATACTACAACGACCGTTTTTCGTGCGAAGGCCGCAACAGCGTGTTTTGCCACAACTTCCCCTATCCACTTTGGGATGGCCAGCTGTCTGAAGGGCAAACGATTTTAATCCATGGCGAACAAGGATTGGGCGACGAGCTGATGTTTGCCAGCCTATTCAACGAGCTCATCGCTGACGCTCAAAAGCACCAGGCACACATTGTCATCGCATGCAAGCCACCCGTCGCGCGCTTGTTTGCCGACTGTTTTCCCGACGCCGAGATCCGCGCCCACAAAGTCGGCGAGATGCCCGCCGATGTCTCCGATTTAAACATCAGCGCACAACTGCCGATGGGCCACTTACAGCGTTTGTTTCGCCATTGTGCGGCTGATTTTGATGCCCACCGCGGCGCGTATTTTAAGGCCGATAAAAGCCGACGAGAATACTACGCACAACGCCTCATTGAGCTCGGACGCGAGCGCATCGACGGCAAACGCCGCATGCGCGTCGGCCTGATGTGGGGTTCAAACCCTGCCGCCGTCTCCGCAAAATTCACACGCTGGTCCAGCCAACGCAGCATTCACATCGCACTGTTTGAGCGCTTTGCCGAATTCATTGACGACATCGAATTCGTCAGCCTCCAAAACGCCGAACGCGGTGCCGAAGCCGCGCTTGCGCCCCATTTGCACATCGTCGATTTCAGCCTTGACCAAGCCGATTTTTTTGACACCGCCGCACTCATGGCCAACCTCGACTGGGTCATCAGCGTCGACACCTCAGTGTCCCATCTCGCGGGCGGTATGGCCATCCCCACTTGGGTACCGCTCATGAGTCGCGCCGATTGGCGCCATGGCCGCAGCCGCACAGAAAGCCTTTGGTATCACAACACACGCTACTTCCGCCAACGCACCGCGAACGACTGGAGCGGCGTGCTCGACGAGATGCATGATGCACTGCGCATCGAGTTAAACCTTTGAAAAAACCAAACAAACGCATCATGAAGCCCAACGCAGACCACGCGCACGCCCTCCTCACTGCAGCAAATCAACTCCTCGAACAAGGTCACCCCCATGCTGCGCGCGCCACATGGCATGCTGCACTGGGAATGCGAGGCGACATGATCAGCGCCCATGCCCAACTCGCCCTCTCCTATGCCCACACGGGCGAGCATGTCGCAGCACTGCCCCATGCACAACAATGGGCGCTGCTCGCACCCACTGACGCACAAGCACATTGGCTGCTTGCGCAGCTGTTGCGCGCCCACAATCGTTTGCCCGAGTCCATTGTTCAGGCACGCAAGCTGCTTCGACTCGCGCCGAGCTGGCAAGGTTTGGATTTATTTCTCGCAAAACTGTATTTGGACACGCGCCAGATGTCGCTCGCCACACCGCATTTTGAAACCGCACTCGACACCAGCAAAGATGATGCGACACAGCACGCAAGCGTGCAGTGGGAATACGCCATGCAACTGCTCACATTGAGCGAATACGAACGCGGCTGGCGTTATTACAACAGCCGATTCAATGTCTTTGGCGCCACCGAGCTCAACTGCTGCCCGCTGCCCGCTGCGCTTTGGCAAGGCGAGTCACTGGCCGATAAAGTCATTGTGATTCATGGTGAACAAGGCATCGGCGACGAAGTGATGTTCACATCCATGGTGCCCGACGTACTGGCACAACACCCCAAACAATGCATTCTCGCCGTCCATCCCGCATTGCTTGAACTGATGCGCAACAGCTTCCCAAGCTGCACCGTCGTCGCACACACCCGCGGCGCAGCAGACAACGCTCGCTGGCTGCGTGGACAGCTGCCCGACTGGTGGCACGATCTGACCCAAGAAACCCATGTGGACCACCACATCCCCATGGGCAACTTGCCAAACTTACTGCGCCGACAACGCTCTGACTTCCCCAAAATACCCCACATCGCCATCGACGCCAACCGAGTCGAAACAATGAGCCAAGCACTCAAGCAACAAGCGGCCGCACAAGCCATCTCACTGACAGGCAAACGCCTCATCGCACTGGCTTGGTGCGGCAATCTGGACAACCCACATGGCCGGGCAAAAAGCCTGCAACTGGCTCAACTCGCCACACTCAAAAACAGCGCTGCGCAACACAACATCGTGTTCGTCAGTCTCCAAAACGCACAATACGGCACCGAAGCCCGCACACAAACAGCACTGCCCATCATCGACATGAGCGCACACACCGACGACTTCGCCGACACACTCGCGCTGGCCGCACAGTGTGAACACGTACTCACCATAGACACCTCTTATTTCCACGTGTGCGCCGCCGCTGGCCTGCCTGTCTGGTTGGTCCTGCGCGAAAAATGCGACTGGCGCAACGGCTGGCAACGCAGCGATTATGATTGGTATGAGTCCGTGGAACTGATTCGTCAAAACACTGACGGTGACTGGTCAAACGTGTTCGAGACACTGCGTGAGCGCCTGATCCTACGGTGAGTTCATCACCGCACTGGCCAATAAAAAATGCACCCGAGGGTGCATTTTTTATTTAAATCGGTCTATCTCAAATCAACTTATACCTTGATTTCAACGTCAACGCCTGCTGGCAAGTCGAGTTTCATCAATGCGTCAACCGTTTTGTCCGTTGGATCAACGATGTCCATCAAGCGTTGGTGTGTGCGGATTTCGAACTGGTCACGTGAGGTTTTGTTGACGTGTGGCGAGCGCAATACGTCAAAGCGTTGAATGCGTGTTGGCAAAGGTACTGGACCTTTAACAATCGCGCCTGTGCGCTTGGCGGTTTCTACGATTTCAGCAGCTGACTGGTCGATGAGGCGGTAGTCAAATGCTTTTAAACGGATGCGGATTTTAGTGCTGGTTGCCATGATATTTCCTAAAAGAGCGAGGTGTTCAGTATTTAAATTGGGTTTAAGTCAATTTAAATCGTGTCACCGAATGATTAAAGAACGAGTGTTGCGTGTTGCGGTACTGCTTGTTTTAAAACGATGCTGCGCATAAGGTAAAACAGCGAAGCCGCTATTATAGCCGCTTCGCTGATTTAATTCAATTACGCGTGGATTTTTGCCACAACACCGGCGCCGACGGTACGACCGCCTTCACGAATAGCGAAGCGCAAGCCTTCTTCCATAG
>CALMCK010000237.1 GCA_937862845.1 uncultured Burkholderiaceae bacterium
GGCCGCGCCACTCTGAGGCGCCTGCATGCCATGCGCGATCGTTGCATGAGACGTATTGGGTGGCCGTGCCGTCACGGCGGATGAGGAAGTGAGAGGAAACTTCGAAGGTGTGTATGGTTTCAAAATACGGGTGGGCGGCGGGGTCGAGCCGATTGAGAAACAAGTCGTCAATCCAATGGCCGCCAAACTCACTGGGCGGCAAGCTGATGTTGTGAATGACAATCAGCTCAATTGCTGTGCCGTCTGGTCGCGCATCAAAATTGGGCGAGGCTGTCTGCGTCGCGCCGGCAAACCAGCCGCGCTCATCGCCAACAAAGCTCATACTGCATGCTCCGTGCAACAATAAAACTGCCCACGTGCTTGCACGCCTTCGCTCTCTAGTATATGCAAACCGCATTGGGCGCAAGGCAACATGAGGTTGCGCGAAGCCGACGTGCCGCGAGCGCTTGTTGACGCTGCGCCATCGCCCGCTTGCTGGGCTTGTTTTTTGGCTTGGCGAATCGCGCCCGCCATGCCAAAAATCGCGCCCCACATTTGCTTAGTTTGCGGTGGCAGGCTTTTCCAGCGCTGCCACAGGGCAAATCCCACCAAGGCAAACACAGCGATAATCACTAAAAATTTCATTGTTTATTCCACAAAAAGGTTAACGCTTTAACACAACGTCCATCACAAAATGTGTGCCCGCATACGCTAAAAACAAGAGCACAAAGCCAAATATAGTTGCCCGCACAGCGGTCAAACCACGCCAGCCTGCGAACTTTCGCCCGCCGAGCAACACGCCGAACACCAGCCAAGCGATCAGAGTCAACAAGACTTTATGGCTCAACACCAGCGGCCTGCCCCACACGAGTTCACCGAAAAACATCCCCGACAGCACCAGCACCGTGAGCAATGCAAAACCGACCCACAGCACCGCAAACAAAATTCGCTCCAGTGTCAACACTGGCGGCAAACGCTCCAGCCAAGAAACACCCGCCTCGCGAACATTGTGCAAACGGCGCGCCTGCAACCACAGCAACAGCGCCAACATAAACGCCGCCACAAACACAGACGACGCTAAAATCGCCAACCCTTCATGCAACAACATCGCGAGACTCATCTGCGGCACAGCCACGCCATCACCGCCACTCGCCCACGCGCCGACACAAAGCCCCGCCAGCAAGCCACCCAAAACCCCACGCGCAAGGTACAATATTACTTGACTCATTTTATTCATCTTTTAGTAATCGATTAAAAACACAGCATACGCCATTTTCACACTGGCTCGCAATGCTGAACTCATTTTACACCAAACGCAGGACACACCATGCTCGACAATTTAAGCTCACGATTTGGCAAAATCGTCAAAACCATGCGCGGCCAAGCGCGCCTCACCGAAGACAACACCACCGAAATGCTGCGCGAAGTGCGCATGGCCCTGCTCGAAGCCGACGTCGCCCTGCCCGTCGTGCGCGAATTCATCGCAAAGATTAAAGCCAAAGCCCTCGGCGAAGAAGTCGTCGGCAGCCTCACACCGGGACAAGCCCTCGTCGGCATCGTCCACAACGAGCTCGTCGCCCTCATCGGCGGCGAATACAACGCCCGCAGTGTGGCGTTAAATCTAAACACCACCCCACCCGCGATTATCCTCATGGCAGGTTTGCAAGGCGCAGGTAAAACCACCACCGTCGCCAAACTCGCCAAAATCCTCACCGAACAAAAGAAAAAAGTCCTCACCGTCTCCTGCGACATCTACCGCCCAGCCGCGATTGAGCAGCTCAAAAGCGTCACCGCACAAGCAGGCGCAGAGTTTTTTCCATCATCGCCTGACCAAAAGCCCGCCGACATCGCCGCCGCCGCAGTTGACTATGCAAAACGCCACTACATCGACGTACTGCTCGTCGACACCGCAGGCCGCCTCGGCATCGACGAAGCCATGATGAACGAAATCTCCGCCCTGCACACACAGCTCAAACCGATTGAAACATTGTTCGTCGTCGACGCCATGGCAGGTCAAGATGCCGTCAACACCGCCAAAGCATTCAACGACACACTGCCACTCACAGGCATCATCCTCACCAAACTCGACGGCGACTCACGCGGCGGCGCCGCCCTCTCCGTGCGCCACGTCACCGGCAAACCGATTAAATTCGTCGGCATGTCCGAAAAAATCAACGGCCTCGAAGCCTTCCACCCCGACCGCATGGCCAACCGCATCCTCGGCATGGGCGACATCGTCTCCCTCGTCGAAGAAGCCCAAAAAAATGTCGACATCGACCAAGCCCAAGCCCTCGCCAAAAAAATAAAATCAGGCAAAGCATTCGACTTGAACGACTTCAAAGAACAACTGCAACAAATGAAAAAAATGGGCGGCGTCGCCTCCCTCATGGACAAACTGCCCAGCCAAATGACTCAAGGCGCAGGCAACCTTGACACCGACAAAGCCGAGATGCAACTTCGCCGCACCGAAGGCATCATCAACGCCATGACGCCACTCGAACGCGCCAAACCCGATTTAATTAAAGCCTCCCGCAAACGCCGCATCGCCACAGGCGCAGGTCTGCACGTCCAAGAAGTCAACAAAATGCTCAAACAATACGAGCAAATGCGCGACATGATGAAAAAATTCCAAGGCGGCGGCATGGGCAAAATGATGAAAATGATGGGCGGCATGAAGGGCATGAAAAATATGATGGGTGGCGGCGGGAAGATGCCGTTTTGAATTTTATTAACAGCGAAAAGACATGAGAAATAAATCTAAATTGCCCGAACAAATCTGTTCATGCTTTAAAAAAGGTCTAACTTGGCCCACCCCACTCAAGTCAGCTATTTTAATGGTAATAGTTCATTTACTTTTACTCGGGGGAGTTTATTGCCTTAAAGAATCAAGCCAATCCGTTGTTTACCCCCTTTTGGCGTGGTTGTTTTACATTTTCATAATAATATTGCTTTTGATGTCTGCTGTATCAATTTTTATAACTATAAACTCACTCGCTGTAAATCTTAAAACGCTTACTGAAAAAGCGTCTTCAATAAGTTTATTATATTTGGCACTCATTTTCCTATTTTCCATCGTTTACTTTGATTTTATTCTTTTGGATAGTTCACAACTCCATTTAAAAGGGGCGCATCAAATTTGGCTCACCGTAGACAGCAGTGGCGGACTTTCTCAAAGAGACGGCGACCCTTTGTTACAAGCATTTTCTATCAAAAATGCACTTCTCGCATATATGGACTGTTTTTATTTTAGTACGATTACCGCCGCAACTATTGGATATGGCGATATTTTGCCAAACACTTTGTTTATTAAAATAGTGATCGAACTTCAAACTCTAACAACTTTGGCTCTTACTCTTTTGGGCGTTGGAAAATTACTTTCTAAAGAAGAAAAAACAAAATGAACAACATCAAACTCTTCGAAGAAAAACAAGTCCGCAGCCAGTGGAATGATACTGCTGAAAAGTGGTATTTTTCCATTGTCGATGTGGTGGCGATTTTGATGGACAGCCCGAACCCGCGCAATTATTGAAAAGCGCTGAAACACCTTCTGGACAAGGAGGGCAGCCAACTGGTTACAGATTGCAACCAGTTGAAAATGGCGGTTGAAAATGGCGGTTGAAGACGGCAGGCAGCGGATGACAGGACTGGAAACGCGCAATAAACTCACGGATTATTGGGCGGAGCACAGGGTTGAGCAATCAACGGAGTTTGCGCTGCTGACCAACATCATTCGCAAAGAAAGATTAAAACAACCGCACAACATTATCGAACAGCACGTTTTTAACCGACAAACCACCCTATCGAATCACAGAGACTGCACATGACAGACAAAACCACCACCATCGACCTTAAAGACTACCGCCAACCGATGGTCACTTCACTCGGCGTGATGCTGGGCTTTTTGGTTGGATTTTTGGGGCAGTGGGTGACAGAAGACGCTTTCGCTCTTAAAAGCGTCGGTGACTATGTGGTGTTTTCGGGCTGTTTTGTCGGCGTTTTGCTGCTGCTTGTTGCTCTGTTTCGCATGTTAACGCCGATGCTTAAAAGCACAAATGCGTTGCGTTATTACAAAAGCACATTGTTTATATATATGACGGGTGTATTATTCGCCTTCGGCGGATTGCTGTTGTCTGCATTTATTTAAATCGTTTCAAAAAGCTTTTAAAACACACTTTACCAACCCACAGGAAATAACCATGGATTTTATTTTAATGTTTAAAGCGGCATTGCTCGGCATTGTCGAAGGTTTGACCGAATTTTTACCGATTTCGAGCACGGGTCATTTGATTTTGACGCAGTCGGTTTTGGGCTTGCATGGTGAGTTTTGGGATGGTTTTGAGGTGGCGATTCAGTTTGGCGCGATTATTGCGGTGATTTGGGAGTTTCGTGCGCGCATTGGCACGGTGCTGACGGGCATGGCGAAAAAGGAGGAGCGTTCATGGCGCTTTGCGGTGAATGTGGTGATCGCCACGATTCCTGCGGTGGCTTTGGCTTTGGCATTTGGCCATCAGATTAAAGATGTGTTGTTCAATCCGATTGCGGTGGCGGTGGCGTTAATCGTCGGTGGTTTGGTGATTCTGGTTGCGGAGCGTCGACAGGCGGCGATTGCGCCGGCGGTGACTGAGCTCGATGACATGACTTATCTCGATGCGATTAAAGTTGGCTTGGCGCAGACGCTGGCGGTGATTTTTCCGGGCACGTCTCGCTCGGGCGCGACGATTATCGGTGGGATGTTTTTTGGTTTGTCGCGTGAGGTGGCGACGCACTTTTCGTTTTTCTTGGCGATTCCGATTTTGCTCGGTGCGTTTGTAAAAGGCTTGTACGACATTCGCCATTTGTTGCATTTTGATAACCTGGTGTTGTTTGCAATTGGATTTATTTTTTCATTGCTGAGCGCTTTTGTCTGCGTGCGTTGGTTGCTTAAATTTGTCGCCACGCATAATTTCGTTGGCTTTGCGTGGTATCGAATCATACTGGGCGCGGTGATTTTGGCGTGTGCGCGCTGGCTTTGATTCACAGGTATGACATACAAAAATCCAAAGCAATTTGCTTTGGATTTTTTGTGCGTGCTCGCAAAGCCAGCCTTTGTTTGCGCGGTGATTTAGAGGCGTTCGACGCTGCTGACATCGGGCAACTGTCGCAGCGTTTGCATGGCTTTCTCGAGCTGGTCTGTGTGCTCGACTTCGAGGCTGAACACCAGTTGGCAGCTGGCGGCGCTGCGCTGTTTGGTCAGGCCGCTGATGAGGACTTTTTCACGAGCGAGAATGTCTGTGACGTCTTTCATCAGGTCCATGGATTCATGCGCGTGTATCAACACATCAACGGCGTAGCGTGAGCCTGCGCGGCTCGCCCATGCACAGGGCAAAACGCGCTCTGGGTGCATGGTTTTCATGTGGGCGAAATTATCACAGCTGGCGCGGTGAATCGAGATGCCTTTGCCGCGCGTGACGAATCCTGAAATCTCGTCTGGCGGTGCGGGTTTACAGCATTGCGCGAGCTGCGTCATCAAGTCGTCGAGGCCGACGACGAGCACGCCGCCTTTGCTTAAAAATTTGCCTGTTTGTGCGCTGATCCATTGTTTGTCTTCGCTGGCAGGATTGCGCGTGTCAACGGGCGCTTCTGCTTTGAAGTACTCCTCGACGTGGTGCCCGCTGATTTCTTCGCGGCCGACCGCTAGGTAGCAATCATTGGCGTTGTCAAAACCAAGTGCCCGCGCGACTTCCTCGTGGCGGGCGGCGGTTTTGCCGAGGCGCTGCAATTCTTTTTCAAACAATGTGCGACCTTGCGCGACGTAGTCTGCGGTGGCCTGCGCGTTGAACCATGCGCGGATTTTTGATTTGGCGCGCGGGCTTTTGACGAAGTCTTCGCGCAACCAGTCCCGCGATGGGCCGCCTTGTTTGGCGGCAGTGATGGCGACGGTTTGCCCTGTGTGCAGTTTGGTGTTGAGCGGCACCATTTGACCGTTGACCTTTGCACCTCTGCACAGGTGACCGAGGTTTGTGTGGACGTGATAAGCGAAATCAATCGGCGTGGCGTCACGCTGCAACTCAACCACACGCGCGTCTGGCGTGAGCACGTAAATATGCGGGTCACTCAATTTGAGCGCTTTGTCCTGCGCGGTGAGCGTGTGCGTGAGATCGGACTGCCAACTGATGAGCTGGCGCACCCACGCGATTTGCGCATCGTAGTCGGACTGCTCGCTGCTGACGCCTTTGGCAAAACCGCCCTCTTTGTAGCGCCAATGTGCAGCGACGCCGTATTCGGCGAACTGATGCATTTCTTTGGTGCGGATTTGTACCTCTATCGGCCGGCCGTCGTCGCCGACCACGACGGTGTGCAGCGATTGATAACCGTTCGGCTTCGGGCGCGCGATGTAGTCGTCAAACTCTTTGGGTATCGGCTGCCACAGATGATGTAACACGCCGAGCACGCTGTAGCAGTCCTTTAGATCCTCAACAATAATGCGAAAGGCGCGAATATCGTACAGGTCGGCGAATTGCAGTTCTTTGCCGCGCATTTTATTGTAAATACTGTAGATGTGTTTCGGTCGCCCTGAGATGTTGGCCGTGACGTTTTGCTCTTTGAGCGCGGCTTGCAATCGGCCGATTGATTGCTCTATAAAGCCTTCGCGCTCAATGCGTTTTTCATCCAACCATTTAGAAATTTCACGATAGGTGCTCGGCTCAGCAAAACGAAACGCTAAATCCTCCAACTCCCACTTCACCTGCCAAACACCGAGCCGATTGGCCAGTGGCGAGTAGAGCAACAACGTTTCTTTGGCCAGCTCAGGTGGACAAGCCACTTTGTGCGCGGCGAAATAACGCAGGGTTTGCAAACGTGACACGAGGCGCAATATCACCACGCGAATGTCATGTGCCATCGCGAGCAACATTTTTCGCACGCGCTCGACTTGTTCGGCGATGTCCTCGCTGGTGCCGCGCTTGTCTTTTTTCTCTGGCTCAACATCTGACTTGGCGACTTTTATTTTCACACCGATGCTCATCAGCGCGTCCAGATTGGCGATGCGTACGGCCTGAGCTTCACCCCAGTCTGTACTCAACTTCTCATGCAAAGCCTTGCGCTCTGCAGCCGTTTTTGACAACGACAGATACGCGAACAAAAACGCACTGACGTGCATGTCCTCGCCCACACCCAAACGCTTGAGGATCTCGCTCATGCCCTGCGCATGCGTCAAAATCAACTCACCAGTGGCGAGGGTTTTGTCACCATAATTCGCCTGCGCAAAGGCCATCGCGCGAGCCAACGCATCGTGGTTATGGGAAATAGAAGAAGAGGCAATGTTGTCCGTCATGATGTGTACCATGATACACGCTTGCGGGGCGCTCATCCATGCGCTGATTTAAATTTTGTACGGTTTTAAAGAAAAAATACGACGCAGTATCTGCCACGACACAAACCAAGTTTCAGTTCACCTACCGCGCAACAAAAAATGGGTCTTTCGACCCATTTTTTTAACCATCAATTTCCGTTTCTGTCCGAGTTGGTTTCTTTTGCGTCCAACCACAAGGTGTTGACCAACGCAAACAATAAAGCAAAACCCAAACCCAGCGCCCATGCAAAATACCACATATGATTCTCCTAAAATTAGTACAGCGATTTATCGTTGTCAGCGATGTACTGATGGGTAACTTTGCCACGCATGGTGTAATACGACCAGCTGGTGTACAGCAAAATAATTGGCACAAAAATCAAGGCCACCCAAAGCATGACATTGAGTGTATAAGCACTGGACGCGGCATCCCAGAGTGTTAAACTCATCACAGGGTTTTCTGATGATGGCAAAACAAATGGAAACAAAGCAGTCGCAGCAGTCAAAATCATAGAAGCACAACTCACGGACATCAAAGTAAACGCGCTCAAAGTGCGGCCACTGCGCTGAAGCAAAACCGCCAACAGCGTGCACGCATACACCAATGCTGGAATCAACCACAAAATTGAATGAGCACTGAAGTTATGCAACCATGCGCCCGATGCGACATGAACGGTTTTCATCATCGGATTAAGACTTTCATTCGTGTTCGCCATGCCATCAACCACCATGCCATTCATCTGCGACACCCAAACACCAGCCAAACTGAATGCTGCCAGCATGGTGATTCCTGCCCACAGCGTGATGGCTTTCGCACGTTTTTGCAACACGCCTTCTGTGCGATGCGCCAAAAACGTCGAACCCTGCAGCATCAACATCAGCACACTAATAACGCCCGTCAACAATGCAAAAGGATGCAACAACCCGAAGAATGTCCCCGAATAATAAGAGCGCATGGTCTCATCAATCGTGAATGGAATGCCCAAAAACAAATTGCCAAAGGCCACGCCAAACAACAATGCAGGCACCGCACTACCAACAAAAATCAACCAGTCCCACGTGTTGCGCCATTTGTGTGCGGCGAGTTTCGAACGATACTCAAAACCAACAGGCCGAAAAAACATCGCGAACAACAACAGCAACATCGCCCAATACAAACCCGAAAACGCAATCGCATACACAAATGGCCAAGCCGCAAACACGGCGCCACCTGCGGTGACAAACCAAACCTGATTACCATCCCAGTGCGGCGCGATGGTGTTAATCATGATGCGGCGCTCCACGTCGGTTTTACCCATAAACGGCAACAGCGTACCCACGCCCATGTCGTGACCATCCATAATTGCAAAGCCGATGAGGACAACGCCAATCAACAACCACCAAATCACTTTAAGTGTTTCATAGTCAAATAACATCACATACCTTTCTGATTCTGATGAATCGATCAATGATTTTCTTCTACCGTGGCAGGACCCAGTCGAGCATACTTAATCATCAAGTACATTTCGACAATCAATAAGCCCGTATAAAAAACGATAAAGCCGATTAACGATGCGAGCACTGATGACGCCGAGACGCTCGATGCAGAGAGATGCGTCGGCAACATGCCAAACACAGTCCAAGGTTGGCGGCCATTTTCTGCGACAAACCAGCCCAGAAAAATAGCCAACCACGGCATCGGCAACCAGAGCACAGAGAATCGAAGCAAGCGGCGACTTTCTTGAATACGGTTTTTGGCGCTGACCCAAAATGCGAATGCAAACAACACAATAAACGAAAAACCCAAAAACACCATGATGCGGAAAGACCAAAACAGCGGCGCCACAGCAGGCACGGTGTCATGGGCGGCCTTATCCATGTCTTCTGCAGTCGCCAGACTGAGATCGGTGGCGTATTTTTTCACCAACAAGCCGTAACCCATGTCCGCTTGATGTGCCTCAAAGGTGGCTTTTAGTGCCGCATCATTTGGGTTTTTACGCAAGGCTTCTAATGCAAGAACCGCCTTAACACCGCTCTCCACTCGAATGCGGTTATTGGCACGGATGTCTTTAATGCCAGGGATTTGTTTATCCACCGAGTGCGTGCCAATCAAGCCCATCACATAAGGGATTTCTACTGCAAAATCATTTTTTTGCTCGGCTTCATTCGGCCACGCGATTAAATTAAAACTCGCAGGTGCTGGTTCTGTTTCCCACATCGCCTCCATTGCAGCCAGTTTGGTTTGTTGTGCCTCGCCCACACTGTAACCTGACGCATCGCCCAAAACCACCACGGACAACGACGAAGCCAAGCCAAAGGCCGCAGCGATTCTGAATGAGCGTTTGGCGAAATCGACGTGTTTGTTTTTCAACAAATACCACGATGAAATCGCCAAAACAAACAATGAACCTGTGACGTAACCTGCCGAAATCATGTGCACGAATTTTTCTTGGGCAATGACACTCATAACGATGTCCGTAAAGCTGGTCAACTCCATGCGCACCGTGACGGGGTTAAACACAGCGCCGACAGGATGCTGCATCCATGCATTGGCAATCAAAATCAACACTGCGGATAAA
>CALMCK010000238.1 GCA_937862845.1 uncultured Burkholderiaceae bacterium
AGCGGCAAGCCCGCGCGCACGTTTTATCAAAGCCTCGGTTTTTGGCAATACAACCTCAAACCCTACTCCATCGTGGTGTGTCAGCTTGAATCTGGCCGCACCCATCAGATTCGCGTGCACATGCAACACCGTGGCTTTCCGCTCGTCGGCGACCCACTGTATGGCGACAAAAAAGGCCGCCGCAGCTCCATCGTCGCAGGTGTCGAAGACTTCACACGGCAAGCCCTGCACGCCTATCAGCTCGGCCTGATACACCCGCGCACAGGTGATTACATGAGTTGGCAACAAGAACTGCCCGCAGACATGCTCACGCTGCTCGCAGGCATGGGCGTGCCCGAGTTGCCCGTGCCCGACCCTGATTTCGTGATGGACGCGTTAGAGGACTTCGAGGGATGAATATCATCGAGCCGAACTGGCATGCGCCTGCCAATGTCCATGCCTTCATGACCACCCGCATGGGTGGCGTCAGCATCGGCGCATATGGTGATGTGCGTGGTCAGAGTGGCCTGAACCCGGCCAGTCATGTCAGCGATGACGTGACACATGTACAACAAAACCGCAGCATCTTGCGTGCACTTTTACCAAATGATCCGCTCTGGCTCAATCAAACCCACAGCATTAAAGTTTGGCTGCAAACCGACAACGAATACGACCACAGCGCACCGCCACCAGAGGCCGACGCGGTTGTGTTGACGCAAAAAGGCGCAGTCGGCGTCATCATGACTGCCGATTGCTTGCCCGTTTTGTTCGCCAGTGACGATGGGCAAATCATCGCCGCCGCACACGCAGGCTGGCGCGGCTTGCTCGACGGCGTACTCGAGCGCACTGTGCAGGTCATGGCCGAGCAAGGCGCCGATGTCGCGAGCATGCATGTGTGGCTGGGCGCAGCGATAGGGCCAAATCGGTTTGAAGTGGGACAAGACGTGCTCGACGCATTCATACAAAAAACCCCACAAGCCGCAGGCGATGTGCAGGCCTGCTTTAAGCGCACCGATGCGGACAAATACCTCGCCGACATCTACGGCCTCGCTCGAGCACGGCTGCATGCGCTCGGCATCCCACGGATCACAGGGGGTGAG
>CALMCK010000239.1 GCA_937862845.1 uncultured Burkholderiaceae bacterium
CAGGCGCCTGACAATATATATCCCCGGCGCGCTCGAAGTTACCGGCTAAACCAGCGCCGGGGTTAGCTCAATGCTGCGACAATAGTCCATAAAAAGCTGCGTTGGCCGGGTAGGTTCATTATTGGCGAGGTGCGCCATAATTAAGGTTGAGGCCGGCATTTGATCTTCAATCTCCAGCTGGACCAGCCGCTCGCCGTCGTAGATCAAAGGCAGCTGCGGGCGCAGCATGGGTGGGATGCCGCACTCTTGGTAGGCATCTTTTAGGCTGAAGCTCGGTCGTGTCGCGCTCAATCGCACACGTTCGCCGCCCGCTCGGGCACGCAGCTCGTAGCCATGCTGCGCCACCTTGTCGCGCAACTCACCACTCATAAACCACTCGCCAATCGGCAACAACCGAGCCGCCACCACACAGCCTTGAAACCGTGCAATGCCGAATCCATCGGGGTGCCGCCAACACATGTGCTGGTCAGCGCGCGCGCTGCTCAATTGCTTAATCAACTCGGTCAATGCCGAGCGCGATGGCATCGCCATGCCGAGCTCGGCCAACCATGCGCGCAGGAGCAATGCTTGTTGTTCTGCGTCATAAGCCGCTAAATTCAAATCCGCCAAACGCGATAGTTCGCCAATATCGTCGCGATGTGGCATGCGGTGGTGTGACAGCTGCTCACTCGCCCAAGTGCTCTCAAGTGCATGCTGTTGTTGTGCCGCGGTGACTTTGCTCAATATGTCAGTGCGCTGCGCCTCGCCCAATGGCTCGGCCCGCAGTGTCGCGCGCAAGGCGTTGCGGGCGAAGCGCACATCGTCATTCGACGGGTCGTGGCAAAACGACAGCGCCTGTGCCGTGGCATAGGCTTCGGTGGCTGCTCGCCGCACCGCGACCAGCCACGGTCGGCGAAACACAACACCGTGCTTCTCAAATACCTGCGGCATGGCCGACAAGCCACGCGCGCCCGCGCCACGCGCCGATTGTAAAAGATAGGTCTCGATTTGATCGTCCTCGTGCTGCGCCAGCCACACCTCGCCCACACCATGCGCCGCCGCCATCTCGGCCAGTGCGCCATAACGACCGCGCCGCGCCCAGTCCTCAATGCTCTGTGGTGCGGCATGTGTGCAGGCATCGAGCCGACGCTCATCAAACGTCAATGAATGCGCTCGACAAAACCCACGCACATGCGCCGACCAGTCATCCGCCATGTTTTGTAAACCATGGTGCACATGAAACACACACACGTTAACCGATGCCTCGCGTGCCGCAGTGAGCGCCGCATGCAGCAACGCCATCGAGTCCACCCCGCCACTGACGGCAATCGCCACGCTGCTTGCGGGCAACTGCGCACACGCGAGGCGCAACAAAAACGCGGTGCTGCTCTCGCAGTCACCGCGTTGTTGTGTTGTTGCGGGTGGGTGTTTCAAATCCGCCATGGCACGCACATCTTTTCTTTGATTTCTTAAAATTATAAACTGCGTTTATTTTTCAGAGTATTTGCCATAAGACATCAAGCGCTCCATGCGCAACTCGAGCAATTCTTTAATCGACATGCTTTGCGCTTCGACCAACGCATCGGCAAGTGATTTTTTCAGCAGTTGCGCCATGTGTTTGTAGTCACGGTGCGCGCCGCCAATGGGCTCAGGGAC